>NZ_JAUBTF010000006.1:0-168100 GCF_036702355.1 Microcoleus sp. D3_18_C4 | reverse complement strand
ATCCTGATGCACCCGTTCCACATGTTGGGAGTTGCTGGTGTCTTCGGTGGTAGCTTGTTCTCCGCCATGCACGGTTCCTTGGTAACATCTTCCTTGGTTCGTGAAACAACCGAAACCGAATCGCAAAACTACGGTTACAAATTCGGTCAAGAAGAAGAAACCTACAACATCGTTGCAGCCCACGGCTACTTCGGTCGTTTGATTTTCCAATACGCTTCCTTCAACAACAGCCGTTCTTTGCACTTCTTGTTAGGTGCATGGCCAGTTGTCGGCATCTGGTTTACCGCTTTGGGTATCTCCACGATGGCTTTCAACTTGAACGGTTTCAACTTCAACCAATCGATTATCGACTCGCAAGGTCGTGTCATCAATACTTGGGCTGATGTCATCAACCGCGCTAACTTGGGTATGGAAGTAATGCACGAGCGCAATGCTCACAACTTCCCGCTTGACTTGGCTGCAAGTGAAGTCACTCCTGTAGCTTTGGTTGCTCCTTCTATCAATGGCTAAGTTTTAGTCCTCGATTACAAAAAGCGCTCCTAGTAATAGGGGCGCTTTTTGTTTGGGGAAAATTTTTAGAGACTTTATTCTGATACCTCGTCGGGTAAAATAACCGTTATAACTGACATCTTGCACTATTATTAATAAGTGTTTCACGGGCGGGCAGGATGCCGACCTCACAAGAAGAGATATACTGTTTGTGGAACAGGCAAGATGCCTATTATTGAGAATTGTGCAAGATGTCAGTTAGAAATTTTGTAGTCAATAATTCAGTCCCACAGAGTTTTATTATGAGGAATGAATTCCTCACTATAAATCAATTTTATTCGGGTTGTTCTAGCGGAAATAATATGATTAATAACTAATAACTAATAATTAATAATTAATAACTAATAACTAATAACTAATAACTAATGACTATTGAGTTTGAGCATTCCGATGCAGCCGGAAACGAGATTAGCGGTAAGGATTCAATGCACAAATGGCTTTCGGTGGTGGGGATTGGCGAAGACGGATTATCGGGATTGAGTGCGCTCGCCTCTACTCTCCTCTCTCGATCTCAAGTCGTTGTCGGTGGTGCCCGTCACCTCGCAATGCTACCAACCGACGACACCCGCGAACAATTGCTTTGGGCTTCGCCGCTACAAACAACAGTCGATCAAATCATCCGCCGCCGGGGACAGTCTGTCTGCGTGCTAGCCAGCGGCGATCCGATGTGTCACGGCATCGGCGTCACGCTGTCGCGCCACATTCCCATTTCGGAAATGACTGTGATTCCGTCGGTATCGGCTTTTAGTCTTGCTTGCGCCCGTTTGGGTTGGCCGCTGGCCCAAGTTGAGACTTTCAGTTTGACAAATCGCCCGATCGCATCGATCGCCCTTGCTTTGTCCCCCGGCGCGCGCTTGCTGGTGTTGAGCGCTGACAGACACACGCCGGGAAAGGTGGCACAATTGTTGACGCAGCGGGGGTTTGGCAGCAGTTTGATGACCGTGTTCGAGCGGATGGGAGGGAACTCGGAACGGCGGATCGAGGGGGTAGCAGCAGCCTGGAATGAATCGGATTTGGCGGATTTGAACACGATCGCGATCGCAGTTGCAGCCGATCGCGAAACTGTGATTTTCCCTCGTACCTCCGGTTTGCCGGATGCTGCATATCGCCACGACGGACAACTTACCAAGCGGGAGGTTAGAGCCGTTACTCTGTCAACGTTAGCACCGATTCCGGGTGAGTTGCTGTGGGATGTGGGCGCGGGCTGCGGCTCGATCGCGATCGAATGGATGCGGAGTCATCCTCGGTGCAGGGCGATCGCGATCGAACGCCATCCAACTCGATTGCAATACATCGCTGAAAATGCCTCGACTTTCGGCGTTCTCGAACTCGAAATCGTTGCGGGAGAAGCGCCGGAAGCCCTGACAAATTTGCCTCAACCGAATGCTATTTTCATCGGCGGCGGTGTCACTGCAGAAGGTTTGCTGGAAACTTGCTGGAATGCTTTAGGTGAAGGCGGCCGATTAGTTGTTAATGCGGTGACAGTTGAGAGCGAACTGAAAGTTTTGCAATGGCACGATCGTTATGGTGGGGAACTCATTAGAATTGGGATTCAGCGAGTAGGGGCGATCGGCTCTTTTCAGGGTTGGAAGCCGCTTGCACCCGTAACTCAGTGGGCGGCAGTTAAAAGCTAAAGTAAAATATTCCGAGGGAGCCATCTAAAATAGAGTAATGTGCGCCAGAGGCCTCAACCCTTAATAATAATCGCTTTCTCACTCCGCCTGACGCAGCCTACGAGTTGATTTGAGTATGATACTTGGCTTGAGTCCGATTAAAGTAAAATATTCAGAGCGAGCCATCTCAAATGTCAAATCTCAAATCTAAGAGCTCAAATCTCAAAGCTCATGAGAGGTTAAAAAATGAGTTTTTATTACCGACTGCCGCCAGCGCTAATCGCGGCAACAATTGCGAGCGTGCAACCTGCTGAATTTGCTGTCGCGCAGTTGTCAGCACAACAAGTGGAAGAAAGTGAGAGAAATGAGTGCAATCCGTCAGGAGAAATCGATTTCAATGAAGCTATTCGCCTCAATCCTAACGATGCTGAAGCGTACAACGGTCGGGGTGCTGTCCGCTATGACCAGGGAGATAGAGAGGGTGCGATCGCCGATTACAACGAAGCTATTCGCCTCGATCCTAACCATGCTAATGCTTATCACAATCGGGCTCTGCTCCGCGATGAACTGGGAGATAAACAAGGTGCACTAGCCGATTACAACGAAGCTATCCGCCTCGATCCTAACGATGCTGATGCTTACTACAATCGGGGTATTGCCCGCTATGACCAGGGAGATATACAGGGAGCGATCACCGATTACAACGAAGCTATTCGCCTCAATCCTAAGTATACTTATGCTTACTTCAATCGGGCTCTGCTCCGCGATGAACTGGGAGATAAACAAGGTGCACTAGCCGATTTCAACGAAGCTATTCGCCTCGATCCTAACGCTGCGGATGCTTACTACAATCGCGCTTTTGTTCGGTCACAGCAGGGAGATATAGAGGGTGCGATCGCCGACTACAACGAAGCTATTCGCCTCAATCCTAACGAGGCTAAGGCTTACAACTATCGCGGTTTTGTGCGAGCGCAACAGGGAGATATACAGGGTGCAATCACCGACTACAACGAAGCTATTCGCCTCGATCCTAACGATCCTGAAGCTTACAGCAATCGCGGTTTTGTTCGCTCACAACAGGGAGATAAACATGGTGCAATCACCGACTACAACGAAGCTATTCGCCTCAATCCTAGCTATGGTAAAGTTTACGGAAATCGGGGTTATTCCCGCTATGACGAGGGAGATATACAGGGTGCCATAGCCGATTTTAACGAGTTTATTCGCCTCGACCCTAATGATGCTAAGGCTTACAACTATCGCGGTTTTATTCGCTTACAACAGGGAGATATACAAGGTGCAATTGCCGACTACAACGAAGCTATTCGCCTCGCTCCTAAGTATGCTGATGCTTACTACAATCGGGGTGATTTCCGCTATAACCAGGGAGATATACAGGGTGCGATCGCCGACTACAACGAAGCTCTTAGCCTCAATCCTAAGTATACTTATGCTTACTTCAATCGGGCTCGGCTCCGCGATGAACTGGGAGATAAACAAGGTGCACTAGCCGATTTCAACGAAGCTATCCGCCTCGATCCTAACGATGCTGATGCTTACTACAATCGGGCTCTTGTCCGGAACCAACAGCGAGATATACAGGGAGCAATAAATGATTTTCAGAAAGCCTCTGAGTTGTATCAGCAACAGGGAAATACCGATTCATACAGAGATGCACAAAATGCAATTAGAGAACTTCAGAAAGAGCTTGAAGTCTAATATCGTGTAGGCGCGATCGACCGCAATAAGTATGCTTCGTATTATGGACTTGAACCCGCACTATCCTGCTGCATCAAGTCCGCACTACAACCTGTTTTTGTTATGGTAATCGACCGGACACGATATAACTATTTATTATAGGTACGCACCGATATATTACCAATTAGCGGGCGTACCTCATTTAACTGAGAATTTATATAAAAATAGGTTGGGTGTCCTAAAAGTTCAACCCAACCTATTAATTAAATGAGACTTAAGAGTTTAGCCTTGATTCACCACAGTCGGTTTTAAACTTTCCTGTGACTTCGATCGATCTAAACCATTTTGAACTTCCACAGATTCCTTAATCGGTTTCCGGGCTTCAATTAAACTCAAAGCTTTGTTGACACCTTCAGGTAAAATCACTACCAAACTGCCTACCGCCGCCTCATCTAAAGCCTTGTTAACGGCCATTGTTTCGTCGAGAATCAACTCGTATTCAACGTTAGATTTGTTTGCGGTTCCTGCAGAAATCGCCTCGGCAATTCCCTGGCAAATTAACTTGGCCACAACACCGGGTTCTCGCCCGCGCCTGTCAATATCTTCCTTGACAATAATACGATCGAACATCTCGGCCGAAAGTTTACCCAGCGTGACAAAATCTTCATCTCGTCGGTCTCCGGGGGCACCTACTACCCCGATTCGCAGTCCCGGCCAATTCAGCACGAAACTGCCCAAAGCTTTGTAGCTGTGGGGGTTGTGGGCGTAGTCGAGTAAAGCGTGATAGCTGCCCAAATTAAACAAATTCATCCTTCCGGGAGTTTGACCGACGGATGCTTGGAAGGTTGACAAAGCCGATCGAATATCTTCTATTTTCACTCCTTGGGCAAAAGCTGCCAAACAAGCTGCTAAAGCATTGGCAATCATAAACGGCGCGCGCCCGCCCATCGTCAGCGGCACGTTCACAGCCTGCTCAATTCTCAGCGTCCAATCGCCTTTCAAGATTGACAAATACCCATTTTCGTAAATCGCTGCCAGCCCGCCCGCAGCAGTATGTTTGGCAACCAGTTCGTTGTCCGGGTTCATGGAAAAATATGCAATTTGAGCCTTGACACGCTGCGCCATTTGTGCTACTAGCGGGTCATCTGCATTTAACACTGCATAGCCTTTGGGCATTACCGACTCGACGAGAACGCTCTTGAGTTTGGCCAGTTGTTCCACGGTGTCGATGTCGCCAATTCCCAAGTGATCGGCTGCGACGTTCAAGACGACGCCAACATCGCACTGGTCGAAGCCGAGGCCCGATCGCAAAATTCCGCCTCTAGCCGTTTCCAGCACCGCCACTTCTACCGTTGGATCAGACAAAATCAATTGAGCACTCTGCGGCCCGGTATTGTCTCCGCTTTCGACCAAATAATCGCCGATGTAAGTGCCGTCGGTAGTCGTGTAGCCGGTAATCTGACCGGTCTGTTTGACAATGTGGGCAAGCAGGCGAGTGGTTGTCGTTTTGCCGTTGGTTCCCGTTACCGCTAAAATCGGCACCCGGCTGGGTTGAGGCGAGGGGAAAAGCATATCGAAGACGGCGCCGGCGACGTTGCGGGGTAAACCTTGACTTGGGGCGACGTGCATTCTGAAACCCGGTGCTGCGTTGACTTCGACGATGACGCCGTTGACATCGCGCAGGGGTTGGGAAATGTCGGGAGTTACTACGTCAATGCCGGCGATGTCCAAACCGATAATTTTGGCGACTCTGGAAAACAGCCAGACGTTTTCTGGGTGGATTTCGTCGGTGCGATCGACTGCAATTCCACCGGTACTCAAGTTTGCTGTCGCCCGCAAAAATACTCTTTCGCCGGCGGGCACTACGGAGTCCATCGCGTATCCTTGTTTTTGCAGCAAATCCAGGCACAATTTGTCGATCGTGATCCGGGTGAGTACGTTGTCGTGTCCGTCTCCTCGCTGCGGGTCGCGGTTTACTTCTTCAATAAGCTGTTCTACTGTAGACTTGCCGTTACCTACGACGTTAGCCGGGACTCGTTCTGCGACTGCTATGACTTGCCCGTTGACTACCAATACTCTGTGGTCGCGGCCGACGTAATAGCGCTCGACAATCACACTTTTTGTTTTTGATGCCGCGCTGGCTAAGTCGTAGGCTTCTTCTGCTGCTTCCCAGGAATTGATGTCGATCGTAATGCCGCGGCCGTGGTTGCCGTCTAGGGGTTTGAGGACGATCGGATAACCGCCGACATCTTCGATCGCCCCGCGCAGTTCATCCAAATAATGAATCACCGTTCCTCTGGGAACCGGCACGCCGGCGCTGGCGAGGATATTTTTGGTACCTTCCTTGTCACAGGCAAGTTCTACCCCCAAAACTCCCGTCCGGTTGCTCAGAGTTGCCTGAATCCGCTTTTGGTGAACCCCGTAGCCGAGTTGAATCATAAACCGGGCGCTCAAAGGTATCCAAGGAATGCCACGCGCTTCTGCTTCCTTAATCAGTGTTTCCGTGCTCGGCCCCAGGGCCGCCGAAGCAGCAAACTCTCTCAGGTCTCTCAAATCTTGGACTAATTCTGCTGCTGGATAAGTGCCTGTCTCGGCAATGCTTTGGCACATCCGCACGCCCGCCCGGGCTGCATAGCGACCGGCTTGTTCGTTTTGATACTCAATTACTACTTGGTAAATACCTGGGGTCGCAGTCTCGCGGGTACGGCCGAACCCGACCGGCATTCCTGCCATTTGCTGAAGTTCTAGGGCGACGTGTTCGATTACGTGTCCCATCATTGTGCCTTCTCTGACCCGTTGCAGGAATCCTCCCTGATGGCCTGGAGAACAGTGATGGTCGTTCAAACTCGGAAGTGCGGCGATCAACCCTTCATAGAAGCCAGGAATTTCCGATGTCTTTTTATCTGCCCACTCCTCTAAATCCAGACGCATCAGGACGAGTTTCTGGCGTCGGATGCTCCAGTAGTTGGGGCCGCGTAAGGTCTGGATTTTAAGTATTTTCATGGCAGTTAGAGGGGTATGGGGCGCGAAATCTTATAGATAATTGGAGCATTTATTCAATTTCGATCTAGATTGCTCGATCGACTGTTCGCTGCGAACAGTTTGGGAGTGAATTTCCAGTTATGGGCTACCCCATTGAAAATTCATGCCCCAGCGATCGGCTAAAAACAAGTACAGGTACATGGCTAGCCAAAACTCAAAGCCCGAAGCTAGAATTTTCCGTGATTCTGCCTCCTGGGGTCAGACCGTGGCTGCTTCGGAATCTATTCTATTGTGGTATCCATGATTCGGCCGGAATGCCACCTAATTTCTGCCGAATCAATGACAAGAGATGTTCTACGTTAGTTGGCTGTGCGGCATTCGGGGGGCCAGCCAGACTCGGAACACGCTCCTGATGGCATTGGTTTGCCTAGGGGCATATTGTAGCAATCTCCGTGACACAGAACGTGCAAGCGCATATTGAACAGACTTAAAGGTTCTGTCGCTCCTACCATAGACTCATTGGTATAAAAATTTTCCCTAGAATCAACAATAGTCACAGTGCCTTTACCGAGAATTTTCATAGTATCGTCTCCCTCAAACAAGGCGCAGGTGTCTTCGTCAATACCAATAGCGATGCGATCGGGATGGCAAGCCACAGCCGACAGCAAGCGAGCCATGCGGTTGCGGTTGTGAAAATGCTGATCGACGATGATCTCAGGAATAATGTTAAGTCCGTTTGCCATGTCTACTAAAGAGCGGTTCGGTGACGCGCCACTCCCACCGCCTGCAATCATGTGATATCCCATCACCGCAGCACCTGCGCTGGTGCCAGCGAGGGTAATCTTGCCTTCGAGAGTTTCTTTGCGAATTTTCTCCATCAGCGGGGTGTCCGCCAGCAGTCCACAAAGCCGCAGTTGGTCGCCGCCTGTGATGAATACGCCCGTACAGTCTTCTAAGTAATCTTTCCAGACAGGGTTTTCGCCTTGTTCGCGTTCGCGGATGTCCACTACTTTGACGGCGCTAACGCCCATTTCGTCAAATATTGTACGGTAGCGGTTGCTAATTCCTTCGGGATCTCGCGAAGCGCACGGAACGATCGCCAGCCGAGCGTTTGCACCCCCAGCACGGCAAAAAAAGGTGTTCAAAATCTCTCGCCCGTGAACTTTGTCTTCGGCTCCCCCGATGACCATAATCGAGGTTTTTGTGCGCTGGGGAATATTGTGTTCAAGGGCTTGAGATGTCAACTGCTGCATGGTGTGTCTTCCTCTGTTGGATGTGAAATTCAATTTTGCCGTGGCTGTGCGTAGAATAGGGCTTTTTAAGAATAAATATTTGTTGGTGCGAGGGAGGTGCGATCGCCGATCGTGCGATCCCGCAGTTGTTTGGCGGTGAGTTTACTTGCAGTCGCTGTCATGAAAAACTGATTATTGTTGTACAAAACGGGCCCGCCGACAAAGGAAGAGAATTTAACTTGCAAAAATTTTCAGAAATTATAAGAAATTATAAAGAATAAAGCAATTACTGAAAACTGAACTCCCTCTAAAGGTCAAACTAGAGGTGATGTATCAATGAAATTCCAATAATTGTGCGATTTGACGTTGTTACCCTATTTCCAGAATTTTTCCGGGCTCCCCTAGAGTCGGGACTGATGGGCAAAGCCTTAGCTAAAAAGATTGCTGAGGTGAATTTTGTCAATCCCCGCGATTTTACCACAGACAAACACCAGCGAGTCGATGATGAGCCTTACGGGGGCGGAGTGGGGATGCTGATGAAACCGGAACCGATTTTTGCTGCGGTGGAGTCGCTGCCGGTTTTGCCGCGACGCGAGGTGATTTTGCTGACTCCCCAGGGGGAACCGATGCAGCAGGGGATGTTTCGGGAGTTGGCGGCCGATCGCGATCAGTTGGTGTTGATTTGCGGTCATTATGAGGGTGTGGACGATCGAGTCCTGCATTTGGTGACTCGCGAGGTGTCTTTGGGGGATTTCGTGCTCACGGGGGGCGAAATTCCGGCTTTGGCTTTGATTAATGGGGTTTTGCGATTGCTGCGGGGAACTGTGGCCAAGGAAGATTCCCTAAAGTTTGAGAGTTTTGAGGACGGACTTTTGGATTATCCGCAGTACACTCGACCGGCGGATTTTCGGGGATTGAAGGTGCCCGATGTGTTGCTGTCTGGTAATCACGCAGAAATTGCTCGCTGGCGCAAGCAACAGCAAATTGAAAGAACTCGATCGCGCCGGCTGGATTTGTACGATCGGTGGTTGCAGGAGAGGGAAGAATAGGAGTAAAGGGCGATCGCACGAGTGGTCAGAAACCGGGTTTTTTGCGGTAATACTTCGTTGTAGTCCACAGATTCGGTAAAAAACCCGGTTTCTTTGGTCTTGATGCGTAAATCCCGTATATTTAAGAGCCTAATAAATTTTGGATTCGCGTTTGTAAGTCTTTGAGTTCAGGAGAGCGATCGAGAAGTCCCCGATAATTTTCTAGCGTTTCCAGCATTAACCCTTCTCTCCCCCCTCCAGCAGCTTTAGGATTGCCATAGCTGCTGAGGAAATTAGCAAAAAAAAATATTTAACACTCGGATCGGCATTAAAAAATAAATTCACTTATCTCCCTAAAAATATGAAATAATTGTCTTCTACTATACTTACCAAACCTTCCTTTTACATGAACATCCGCATCGGCAATGGCTACGACATTCACTGCTTAGTTCCCGATCGCCCTCTCATCCTAGGCGGTGTCAATATTCCCCACGAATTAGGCTTATTAGGACACAGCGACGCCGACGTACTTACTCACGCTATCATGGATGCCATGCTCGGAGCTCTGAGCTTAGGAGATATCGGTCTTTATTTCCCGCCAACTGACCCGAAATGGAAAGGTGCTGATAGTCTCGTACTGTTGGCACAAGTGAATCAGTTAATATTAGATAAAGGCTGGGAAATCGGCAATATTGATTCGGTGGTAGTGGCAGAACGTCCAAAGCTGAAACCGCATATTGAGCAAATGCGCGATCGGCTTTCTACTGTCCTACAATTAAAACCCGACCAAATCGGCATCAAAGCTACTACCAACGAAAAATTAGGGCCTGTGGGAAGAGAAGAAGGAATTGCAGCCTATGCTGTAGTTTTGTTAGTGCTAAAATAGAACTTTAATCTACGTTTTAGGAAGGCCAAAACCATGCAAACTGAAACCTTGGATTTAGAGTTACCCATAGACGCAGATATTATCGCATTGGATAAGGACGATCGGGTAGTCGTGCTAATCGAAGTCAAAATTATTGAAGCTCAAGAAACAGCAGCAAAGCAGAGGATTGCTGATGACAGGATATCTTGGATGAGAGCTGCGTTAGCGAAAATGTCCGAGCAACGCACCATCATTCCCTATGCGATGTTTGTTGACACCGAACTGATTCTGATTTTCAAATGGGACGGAGTAAATTTATCTGAACCTGTGTGCTCTCTAGACACTGCTGATATCCTTCGCCATTATGAGCCAGAATTTGGCAACAAACGGATATTTAAGCGATATCTAACTAGACTGGTTGAAGCATGGCTGCGCGACTTAGCTTATAATTGGAAGTCTGAGATTCCAACCGCATCAGAACAGATAGCAAAAATCGGCTTGCTGCCACTGCTAGCAGGTGGGACGACAAAATCTGGGGTAGAAATTGGTGGCAATTTTATATATCGAGACTAACTTTCTGATGAGCATTGCTACGGGACGCGACCCTGACGCTAACAACTTGTTGGTGAGTGTACCGACATCAGTCAGCATAGCCATACCAAGTTTTTGCTGCATGGAATCACTCTCGGCTTTAGAAGACGAAATCAAGCGACGCAACCGTTTTTTAGGTGAAATGGAAAAACAAATTAGTCAGCTAAAGCGAGATAAAACTTCACCCTCTGCCCAGTCTCTTGTCTTCCACTTAGAGCAATCACTCACTGAAAATGAGGCTCTGATAAATGATATTAATGCACGTCTTTTTGCAGCTCTTGATTTGTTAGCCACAAAGATAGAAATGATTCCCTTAACAGCAGGCATACTTCAAGCAAGTTTGAATTCAATTTTTATTGAAGAAGACCCGACAGACAATTTGATTCTGCACTGCATTTTGCGTCACGCACACTTACATCCTAATGAAGTCAAGGTATTTTTGAGTAATAATACAAAAGAATTTGGTCTGCCCAAAGTTCGAGATGCTTTGCGGGAAGTAGGGATAACCAAGTACTTTTCGCGCACTGAAGACTTTCTCGGTTGGCTACAATCTCAGTCATAGTCGCACGCAAGTGGTAAACTAAAAAATTATGAAAATTTCTATGATCCTATATTCAAGACTGCGCTGGTTCGTAATTTTACTGGCTGCAATTGCCACTATAACTCTGTCTGCGTGCACTCCAGCCCGATCGAACTTAGTAAACAGGCTCATCGTTCCCACCCCCAGCGGCCCAGCTACCTTTAACTACCCGCTAAATCAATCTGCATACAGCGTTTTTGGCTATATGTACGAGGGATTGATCAACGAAAATGGCTTGACATCGGAGTTAGAACCTGGTTTAGCCGAGTCCTGGGAAGTTTCTAAAGATGGCAAAAAGATTGTCTTCACCCTGCGAGAGGGCTTGAAATGGTCGGACGGCCAACCTCTGACTACTGATGACATTATCTTCAGCTATGAAAAGATTTATTTCAATGACAAAATTCCTAGCGGTTTGAAAGATATTCTGAGGGTTGGCATCAGCGGTCAATTTCCAAAACTCAAAAAACTCGACAGTCGCCGCGTAGAATTTTCCGTTGCAGAACCCTTTGCTCCTTTTATTAGATATGCTGGGGGAATCCCAATTTTACCAGCTCATATTTTACAGGAATCTATCGATAATACAGATGCAGATGGCAAGCCTAAATTCTTGACTACTTGGGGCACGGATACTGACCCTAAAAAAATTGTGGGGAATGGTCAATACCGAATGCTGAGCTATACTCCCAATCAGCGCGTTGTTTTGGAACGAAATCCGTATTATTGGCGCAAAGATGCTGAGGGAAATCCTCAACCTTACATCCAGCAAATTGTTTGGCAAATTATCGAAAATACTGATAATCAACTGCTGAATTTTCGATCGGGCGATTTGGATACTCTGAACGTGGAGCCGGAAGTGTTTCCGCTGCTGAAACGGGAGGAAAAACGCGGCCAATATACGGTCTTCAACGGCGGGCCGGATACTGGTAGCGTTTTTATGTGTTTCAATCTGAATAAGGGGCGCAATGCTCAAAATCAGCCGTTTGTAGACCCGGTTAAGTCTCGCTGGTTCGCGAGTAAGGAATTTCGGCAGGCGATCGCCTATGGCATCAATCGCGAGGCGATGACTAACAATATCTATCGCGGACTTGGCGCGCCGCTGCATTCCCCAATTCCGGCGCAAAGCCCGTTCTACCTGTCCCCAGAACAGGGATTGAAAACTTACAGTTACGATCTGGAAAAAGCCAAAGAGTTGCTGTTAAGTGCTGGCTTCAAGTACAATTCTAACGGCGAATTGTTGGATGCTGAAGGCAACAAGGTACGATTTACTTTGTTGATGGCGGCAGGTAAAAAAGTTCGGGAACAAATGGGAACGCAAATTAAGCAAGACTTGGGCAAACTGGGGATGCAAATTGATACGCAGTTCCTGAGTTTTAACACTTATGTGGAAAAGCTGCGATTGACGCGAAATTGGGATACTTACCTCGGCGGTTTTACGGGAGGTACTGAACCGCACAGCGGCTACAATATTTGGTCAGTCAATGGCACTTTGCACAGTTTCAACCAGGGCCCGCAATTCGGAGAACCCCCGATTAAAGGTTGGGAAGTGTACGACTGGGAGCAGAAAATCGATGACCTTTATGTGAAGGCTTCCCAGGAGCTTGATGAAGCGAAGCGCAAGGAGCTTTATGGAGAAACGCAGCGGATTATAGCGGAACAAGTTCCTTTTGTTTATATGGTAAATCCGCTGACTTTTGAGGCGGTGCGCGATCGCGTTTCGGGAATTCGCTACAGTGCTCTCGGTGGCGCTTTCTGGAATTTGTACGAGTTGAAAATAGCAGAATAGTCAGCAGTCATTAGTCATTAATTAATGGAACCTAAAATTTTACAGAAGTTACTCGAATCTGTCGCTGCCGGCGATATTAGCCCGATCGCAGCTTTGGATAAATTAAAGCATTTTGACTTTGAACAAGTCGGCGATTTTGCCAAAATTGACCATCACCGCACTCTAAGAACGGGTTTTCCTGAAGTAATCTGGGGCCCGGGGAAAACGCCAGACCAAATTGTTGAAATTATCGAGGCGATGCGCGGGCGAAATTCTGCGGTGATGGCGACACGAATCGAACCGGAAGTTTTCGAGCAATTGCAGCAAAAAATACCCGATTTGTGCTACTACCAAAAGGCTCGAATTTGTGCAATTTCTCCTAATTCCCCAACTCCGCAGCATCCGGGTACTGTGACTATTATCAGTGCGGGAACGGCGGATTTGCCTGTAGCGGAAGAGGCGGCAGTTACTGCGGAACTTTGCGGTTTTCAGGTGCGACGTTTGTGGGATGTCGGAGTGGCCGGCATTCACCGCTTGCTGAGCAACCGGCACGTAATTGCCGATGCTGATGTGTTGATTGCAGTAGCGGGTATGGAAGGTGCTTTGGCGAGTGTGGTTGCGGGTTTGGCAGATTGTCCGGTGATTGCTGTGCCGACGAGTGTAGGTTACGGCGCGAGTTTTGGCGGGATTGCTCCTCTTTTAACTATGCTCAATTCTTGTGCGGCTGGTGTGGGTGTGGTGAATATTGATAATGGATTTGGCGCGGCGATTTTGGCTTGTCAAATTCTCAGAAGTGCTGGCAGAGTGGGAAGAAGAGGAGAGGGGGAGAATCTGATAGAGGGGGAATAGTTAGAAACCCCCTCTATCAGATAAGACTAAGGCCAACTGTCACAGGACGATCGATTTTTAGGGTGCCTCTTGCACCATTCTCAAGAACAGGCAAGATGCCTGTTCCACAAAGAGTGAGTTTTCTTGTGGGGTGGGCATCCTGCCCGCCCGTAAAAAACCTAATTGAAAATGGTGCAACATCTCAAGTCCCTCAGACTCGGTTATTGAAAGATTATTGAAGATTTCCGGTAGTAGAGCACCTTACTATATATGCCCGTGGCGTCCAGGACGGCCAGACTCGGCGGTTGAAACCCGGTCTCAACTTGTCTCTCGTTCCAGCAGAGGAGGACTAAAAAATACAGGAGGTATTATTCAAGCCGGATTTGATATTACTTGCTGCCTAGCCAAATCGGATAAGCAGAAGAATCCTCAGCTTTTAACTTTTGCGCCTGATAACTCTTGCTAGTCCAAGTAGCTACTGTTTGCAGGCTTTCTGTCAAACAACTTTCGCTACCAAACGCTTCAAATCCCAAACTCCACCACGCGCTGCCATTAATGTTCAACTGAGTAAGTTCCACGGTGCAACCTTGGGGAATTGGGGCTTCCACAGGCACAGACATCAGGGAACCAGGGGTCGATACTTGATAAAGACGCTGCGCTCGCTTTTTCTTGACTGCCACCCACTTTCCTGTCGCCAAAATATCCGCCGGTATCGGCGCCATCGTGTCGGCACAAACCCACTTCAGCCACTTTTCGGCTTTGCCTTCCCAGCGGTTGCCGAACTGCATCGTCCCCAACTCTCCCTGACGCCACTTTACCTCCAAGGTTTTCCCCCGCAGCTTCACTCCCAAGTAGTCGCAGCTTGGTACTAGCAAATATATGTCTTCCCGCTCTTCAGGAGGCGAAAGATACCCGCCGAGACTCTCGCTTCCAAACCATTGATTGATTGATTTTGGCAGTGCACCGCTATAAAACCACCGCATTTCCAGACTGGCCCGCATAAATTTTTCCTCCGTTCCACAATTTTCGTCAAACCCAGACTGGATTTGCCATACACCATCGACTTTTGTGCCTCTCCACTCTATCCTCCCCCCTCCGGGGCCCAGAGTCTACCCACAGTCATACCATTGTTAGATTTTAGATTTTAGATTTTAGACTTGGGAAAGACTGACTATATAAGGGTTTAGAGCTTGCCTACAGTTGCATTTTTTTTATTTACTGGTGTCAGAGCGAGGTCTTTTAAAAAAATTTCTCACAATCCTTTACATATCTTCACAAGTCTGTTACATTTATTTACAGTACACTAAAAACCATTTAGGAAAAAAAAGATGAGTAACAGAGGCTTAATGCTGGACGACCAAGGCAAAATGAACAATTTTGCGATCGAGCCGACAGTATACATCGATGACGAACCCCGCACCGGCTTTACCCCCTACGCAGAACGCTTAAACGGCCGCCTTGCCATGATTGGCTTTGTTTCTCTCTTGGCTTTAGAAGTTTCGACCAAGCACGGGCTGATTAGCTGGCTGACTCAGCTTTAATGACTTTGTTAACAATTAAACTATATGGCTATGGATCGCGGGCGGTACACAAACAGCGATCCATAGCTTAACTATTTTTAGGATCAAAGTTTGGTGAGACAATTAAAATTAAATATTTTTGTTTTACCCTACCCGTAAAAAGAATGCTCAAACGAATTGCGGCAATACTTCTGGTTGTTCTAAGCCTCACCTTGACCGGTTGTGTGTCTAAAGTCACCGGACTCAAAAGCTACGTTGATACTGGCGATGGCTATCAATTTCTCTATCCTAACGGCTGGCTGCCGATCGCGGTTTCTAACGGGCCCGATGTGGTGTTCCGCGATTTGATTCAGCAAACCGAGAACGTCAGCGTGGTAATTAGTCCAGTCGCCAAGGACAAAACTCTCGCGGATTTGGGAACACCGACGGATGTGGGATACAAGCTCAGCAAAAGTGCGATCGCCCCGATTGATTCCGGCCGCGAAGCTGAATTAGTCAATGCAGAAGCTCGTGAATCGCGATCGAAAAACTATTACATTTTAGAATATGCCGTTAAGTTGCCAAACCAAGAACGCCACAACTTAGCGAGTGTAGCCGTCAGCCGCGGCAAACTTTTTACGCTTAACGTTTCCACTACCGAAGAACGCTGGCCCAAGGTAAAAGAAGCTTTTGAGAAAGTCGTTAAATCTTTCTCTGTTTATTAGGGAATTGGGAATTGAGTATTGGGCATTGGGCATTGTTGACTGTTGACTGTTGACTGTTCGCTGTTGACTTTTGACTGTTCGCTGGAAACCTCACCACAGTTAACTGACAACTGTCAACTGTCAACTGTCAACTGTCAACTGAACTTCTTAAATGATGAAAATTCCAACTTTTGTATTAGCTTCAGCTTCTCCAGCGCGCCGCCGCCTGCTAGAAAATGCCGGAATTCAAGCTGTGATTTGCCCCAGCGACTTTGATGAAGGACAAATACAAATGAAAGATGCCACTAATTTAGTGCAGGTTTTAGCAGAGGGAAAAGCTGAGGCTGTAGCTAAGTTTTTACTGGCTAATTCTCACCCCCAAATCTCCAATCCTAAAGCGTGTTTGGTGTTGGGATGTGATTCAATTTTGGTCATAGATGGCGAAATTCACGGCAAACCCAAGGATGGGGAAGAAGCAATCTCGCGCTGGCAGAAAATGCGCGGTAAGGTGGGCGAACTCTATACGGGTCATGCTTTAATTGATACTAGATTCGATGACTTTGGTGAGGCTAGGTCGCGATCGATCATTCGCTGTCAAGTTACAAAAGTTCATTTTGCGGAAGTTACCTCGCGCCAAATAGTGGCTTACGTCGCTACCGGAGAGCCCCTCGCCTGTGCAGGCTGTTTTGCACTCGAAGGTAAAGGCGGTTTGTTTGTAGAACAAATCGAAGGATGCCACACAAATGTGATTGGTTTGAGCTTACCTGTGCTGCGGCAAATGCTCACCGAAATGGGATATGATGTGGCAGATTTCTGGCAATCTTAAATATTGTTAAATTCATGTCAGGAATCGGGAGGCAGAGCCTCGCTTATATTCGTTCTCAGGCAGAGCCTGGGAACGAGGATTGATAGCCTTGGTGTTGTGGAATCGGCGTCCCGCCCGTCCGTGTTCTGCTTCTTAGGATGGCGAATTAAATAACTTACAATTTTAATTGTTATTGTGGGATGGGCGTCCCGCCCGTCTTTTTTGGACGGGCGGGACGCCCATCCCACAAACTTCTGGAAGTTATTTAATTCTCATTCCTTAGCAGCAATATGTACCGATTTGAATTAACCTAGAGCGTCGCCTCCGATACAGAGATAAACTGAATTTGATCCGGCGAAACATCCTTCACCAAAGCCAAGATATTGCCACTGCTAGCTTCCCGAATCACCGTCGCCTTAGTATTTAAAATTCTAAAATCAGCCGTTCGAGGAATTCCCGGAGGAAAAGGCCCGCTGCTGTCATAATCTCTGGCATCACCAATTGTTAAAAACCTTTCGCTCAAAACAATATCATTTCGCGTCAATCCACCCGCCAATCCAATTACATCACCTTCAGCCGGATTGTAATCGAGAATAAAATCTGCAGGCACTTCATCTACATCAAAATTGCCGCTAGGAGACGGTTGAAGCGAACCAATCTCTCCCGAAGTTGCTCCCACTTCTGTGCGGAGGACAAACAAATCTGCGCCTTCACTTCCCCAAAGTCTATCAATTCCAGCCTCACCGATTAGAGTATCATTTCCACTCTCTCCTACTAAAGCATCATTCCCTTTACCACCGCGAATAAAGTCATTGGCCGTGCCTCCATAAACGTAGTCATCACCTTGATCTCCGCTGACAAAATCGCTGCCACATTCTCCATACAGAATGTCAAAATCTTGGCCACCACGAATAGTATCGCTGCCACACCCTCCGATTAAAGTATCTGTGCCGCTGTTACCGTTCATCAGTTCCGCACCACCGGAACCTCTGACAAAATCGTTACCATCTAAAGCCTGTAAGCCTCCGGGAGTATTCCGCAGAATTCCGTTTGCTAATTGAAATGCGTCGTCATTGGGAGTTAAGTCAAAAAAGTTGGGGTCGCTGTCTGGATTTGGCAATGGCCCTGTGAGTAATTTGATGTTTGGGGGATCAGCAATAATTGAGTCTGGATTTTCAGCTAATGCTCTAATTTCTCCGAGATTTGTTTCTAACATCCTAAGTTTCTCCTTTTTTGATTGACTTTGTTGACATTCTGATTTTAACAAAGATTCCAATTAAGAAATCTGCGGGAATCTGGGGTTAAAACAATCAAATTATTGTCCAAATAGCCGTAGATGCTTATTCAATAAGCGTAGTTTATTGACACCAGGTTGCTCGTCCAAATCCGCAAATATTTTGAACTGTGTACCAATAATTCTGGGGATCGCGTAATCTATTACCCGTCAGCAGTCAGCGTGGGAAAACCCAGAGACTGCTAATTGTCATGAAACCTTGAGTTAAGTCAGGAATAATTAATATGCTAGACACTGCGATCGAATCTATTCAAGCCAGAGAAATCCTCGACTCCCGTGGCCGCCCCACCATTGAAGCTGAAGTTTACCTAGCCAACGGCGTTGTGGGGATCGCCCAAGTCCCCAGCGGTGCGTCTACAGGCTCTTTTGAAGCCCACGAACTCCGCGATGATGACAAAACCCGTTATGGCGGCAAAGGAGTCCTAAAAGCCGTTGCTAACGTCGAACACAAAATTGCCCCCGCTTTGGCTAATATAGATGCGATCGACCAAGCGCTGGTAGACAAAACCATGATTGACTTGGACGGTTCCCCCAACAAATCCAACCTCGGCGCAAATGCCATTCTCGGAGTCTCCTTAGCCACAGCAAAGGCGGCCGCCGAGACTTTAGGACTCCCCCTTTACCGCTACTTGGGCGGGCCCTTGGCGAACGTTTTGCCCGTACCACTGATGAACGTGATCAACGGGGGCTCTCACGCTAACAATAATGTGGACATTCAAGAATTTATGATTGTCCCGGTGGGTGCGCCTTCTTTTAAAGAAGCTTTACGCTGGGGTGCAGAGGTATTTGAATCCTTGAGTAAAGTCTTAAAAGCTGAGGGTTTGCTGACTGGTGTGGGTGATGAAGGCGGTTTTGCGCCTAATCTGAAATCCAATCAAGCAGCTTTGGATTTGTTGATTGCAGCTATTGAAAAAGCTGGCTATAAACCGGGTGAACAAGTTGCTTTGGCTTTGGATGTTGCTGCTAGCGAATTTTACAAAGATGGGCAGTACACTTACGACGGTGTGGCTCATTCGCCGGCAGAATTAATGGATTATTTGGATGGTTTGGCCGGAAAATATCCGATTGTTTCTATTGAAGATGGTTTGCACGAAGACGATTGGGACAGTTGGGTAGCGCTGACTGAGAAAATGGGCAGCAAAGTTCAATTGGTTGGTGACGATTTGTTTGTTACTAATCGCACGCGGCTGCAAAAAGGAATTGATTTGAAAGCTAGCAATTCGATTTTGATTAAGCTGAATCAAATTGGTTCTTTGACGGAGACTTTGGATACGATCGACCTCGGCAAACGGAACAGCTATCGAGCCGTCATCAGCCACCGTTCGGGTGAAACTGAAGATACCACAATTGCCGATTTAGCGGTAGCGACTCGCGCCGGTCAAATCAAGACTGGTTCTTTGTGTCGCAGCGAACGAGTTGCCAAATATAACCGTTTATTGCGGATTGAAGACCAATTGGGCGATCGGGCAATTTATGCTGGGTCGATCGGTTACGGGCCCAAGTAACACTTGGTAATCGAAAATTTTCGTTCCCCGGCTCTGCCTGGGGACGCTGATCCGGAGGCTCTGCCTCCAATTTTCCTCGCGTCTTCGAGGCAGAGCCTCTGGATATCGGTTCCCAGGCAGAGCCGGGGAACCAGTTAAATCTGGATATTACCGATCCTCAATTAAGGATAGAAAGCCAATTGTGGCAAACCCAAAGTTTCTTCCCAACCCATCATCAAGTTCATGCACTGGATGCCTTGACCGGCTTGTCCCTTAATTAAATTGTCGATCGCCGATAGCACAATCACCCTGTCAGTACGCGGATCGACTTCCACACCGATGTAACACAAATTTGTGCCGCAAGCCCATTTTGTTTGCGGATAAACTCCCGCCGGTAACACTTTTACCCAAGGACTATTGCGGTAAAAAGCACTAAAAATTGTGATTAAATCTTCCCGCACCAAACCCGGATCGCGCAAAGTTGCGTACACAGTCGCCAAAATTCCCCGCACCATCGGAATTAGGTGGGGAGTAAACTGAACTTTAATATCATGTCCCGCTAAATCGCTGCAAATTTGCTCGATTTCTGGCGTGTGGCGGTGGCGGCCAACACCGTAAGCGCCCAGAGAACCCTCTGCTTCAGCCAACAAGAGATTAACTTCGGCTTTGCGGCCCCCTCCCGAAGCACCGGATTTGGCGTCGATGATAGCTGTTTCTGGCACAATGAGGCCTTGTTTGAGCAAAGGTGCCAGGGCTAATAAACTAGCAGTGACGTAGCAGCCGGCACAGCCTACTAATTGAGCGTTTTTAATGCGATCGCGGTACAATTCTGGCAAACCGTAAACAGCCGTTGCAGCCAGTTCAGAGTCCGATCGCTCGCCGCCGTACCAAGCTTTGTAAGTGTCCAGATTTTCAAATCTGTAATCAGCCGACAAATCCAAGACTTTGCAGCCTTTCTCTATCAGCGTCGGTGCCATTTTGCAAGCTAAACCGTTCGGCAGCGACAGAAACACAACTTCGCATTTTGCTGCTATTTTGTCTAGGTCGATCGCCTCGACTGTCAAATCAATGCAGTTAGTCAGATGCGGGTAAAGGCTGGAATAAGGTTTTCCTGCACTGCTATCCCCGCCCAAATAAACTACTTCAGCCGCCGGGTGGTCCGCCAGCAGTCGCACAAGTTGCACGCCGCCGTACCCTGAAGCGCCGATAATTCCTACAGGCACACGTCCAACATCTCCCATTTTCCTTTATCCCCTCAGCCGTTGAAGTCAAAAACGCTTGAACTTTTGCTGCATTGTAGTACCAAACGTCAACTTTGGTGGCAAAGAATTGTGTTGTTTTGTTTTGGAGGTGCATTTTTGTTGATTTTCGGCTGTTTGATACCGCCCAAAACCCATACAAAGCCCTGGAACTCCGAAAGTTTTAGACCAAAGTTCCATCTTCCAGATTCCAAGCTGCAAGTAAATCTAAAATCTAAAATCTAAAATCTAAAATCGACTGACCGATCGCCAAAACCCTAAAATTAACAAACTGATGTGCGATCGTGCTATAAAAAAACTTACCTTAACCCATCCACAAACCGGAGATTAACATTTTTCCCTCTTGCCTCTTGCCTCTTGCTTCCTGTATCCTGCCTCTTCCCTCTTCCCTCTTCCCTCTTCCTTCTTCCTACCTATGGGCATAGTTGTAGAAAACGTATCAAAACAGTTTGGCAGTTTCCAAGCACTCGATCGAGTCAGCTTAGAAATTGAATCGGGTTCCCTAGTCGCATTGCTTGGCCCGTCTGGTTCCGGCAAGTCTACACTGCTGCGACTGATTGCGGGTTTAGAAATGCCCGACTCCGGCAAAATCTGGCTAACAGGCCAAGATGCGACCAATACTAGCGTCCAAGACCGCAAAATTGGGTTCGTATTTCAGCACTACGCGCTATTCAAGCACATGACAGTGCGAAAAAACATCGCTTTCGGGCTGCAAATTCAGAAAACACCACCCGCGAAAGTCAAATCGCGGGTAGAAGAGTTGTTGAATTTAGTGCAATTGGCAGGATTGGGCGATAGATACCCGTCGCAACTTTCAGGGGGCCAGCGGCAGCGGGTGGCCCTCGCCAGAGCCCTGGCTGTGGAACCGAAAGTGTTACTGCTAGACGAACCTTTTGGAGCCCTCGATGCCAAAGTTCGCAAAGATTTGCGCGCTTGGTTGCGGCGACTGCACGACGAAGTTCACGTTACCACAGTCTTTGTGACGCACGATCAAGAAGAAGCGATGGAAGTTGCCGATCACATTACAGTAATGAATAAAGGTAAAATCGAACAAGTAGGCACACCAGCAGAAATTTACGACCATCCCGCTAGTGCTTTCGTAATGAGTTTTATCGGTCCAGTCAATGTCTTGCCCAGCAGTTCAAGAATGTTTCAAGACAACGGCTTTGACTCAGCCAACCCAGAGATTTTCTTGCGCCCTCACGACGTAGTAATTGAAACTACAGAAAATAGTGCAACAGTGCCTGCAAGAATCAGTCGCTTGATTCATTTGGGATGGGAAATTCAGGT
Source organism: Microcoleus sp. D3_18_C4 (assembly GCF_036702355.1). Lineage (NCBI taxonomy): Bacteria > Bacillati > Cyanobacteriota > Cyanophyceae > Oscillatoriales > Microcoleaceae > Microcoleus > Microcoleus sp. D3_18_C4. The sequence goes on along the minus strand of NZ_JAUBTF010000006.1, from coordinate 146,037 downwards.
AGAATTGACCTTAGATGACGGTCAAGTAGTAAACGCTAATTTGACTAGAGAAAGATTCGATAGCTTGAACTTGCAGCCCCAGCAAAGAGTGTTCGTAAAGCCGAAAGATGCCAAGTCCTTTCCACTTTTTTATTCCATCTAAGAGCGATTCTGAAAACTAAAGCTAAATTTAGATTGGATACGGCTTTTCCAAGGATGTGGCGCGGTGCGGTGTGTCTACAAAAAAATTCTAGGGACACGGCACCGCGCCGTATCCCTAATCTTTATATACTGACAACTATCCGCTGACTACTGCGCGCTGAGTTAGTCTTTAATTTTGTTGACAGCTTTTTTGACTTGTTGCTCAAAGGATGTAGCTTGTGTATTGGAAGGATTTTTCATTTTTTCAATGTCAGCGTCCCCCTGAACTTCGTTGGGTCCTTTGCTGGCTTTTTCTTGAGTTTCTTCCAAGGACATTGGCTTTTTCAGTACAGCTTCTTGAGATTCTTTTTCAATTCCTAAAAGTTGGTCTTCACCTTTGGTGGGGCTGCTGGTAACGGCAAAAGCCGGAAAAGCATTAGAAACAAACATCAAGGCACAAAAACAAACAGCTATTAAACTGCGGACTAAACGCTTGGCAGGGAAGTTAAAGCTGATAAAAGACATACAAAATTTCTCCGTTTTTAGAATTTTTGATCGCTAAGATTGTTAACAGGCTGAAGCTTACTCATATTCTGCACAATCTTTAACTCAATTTTGAAAGAAAGCAACCGTTGCTTTCTTTCAAATTGAGCTAATATATAATATTTAGCTGAAAAAGCTGGTATTTGAAATCCTTCTCAGGGAATATTTCTAGTTGACTGGCGTCGATCGCCCCAAGAGATTTATGTAGAAGGCACTTGTGTAGAATCAAAAAAATTCTCTATAAGTGCCTTCGGATGCGCCTCACATAGCGGTATCAATGTCAGTAACTGGTTTTATCGTGGAGTGGGGGCGGGTTTATTTAGCCTCTTTACAACGTGAGAGGGCGCTTGAGTGAACCCGCAGAGCGGTTTGTTAAAAATGTTGCAAGATATGAGATGCGCCCGACTATCCACTGACTAATGACTAATAACTAATGGCTGCTGCTGTCGCACGGGAACTTGACATTTTGCTAGATAAGTTTTAATTTCTCCTACACTGAGTTGCCCGTAATGCAGCAGGGAAGCCAGCAGTGCAGCTTCTGCTTTGCCCTCAGTCACGGCTTCGTAGATATGGTGGCAGTTGCCGGCGCCGCCGGAAGCAATGACGGGAATTTCGACCATTTCGGCAATGCTTCGAGTTAATTCCAAATCGTAACCTGCTTGAGTGCCGTCCGAGTCCATGCTTGTCACCAGAATTTCGCCCGCGCCGCGCTGTTCGGCTTCTTTGGCCCAGGCGATCGCATCTAGGCCGGTATTTTCTCGCCCTCCGCGCACGTACACGTCCCAACCAGGATTATCTGCGTCTTGCCGTCTGCGAGCGTCGATCGCCACTACAATGCACTGATTACCAAATCGATCACTCGCTTTGTCAATTAAACTCGGATCGCGCACCGCCGCCGAATTAATACTCACCTTATCAGCGCCCGCCCTCAATAAACTTTTAATTGTGTCTAAGGATTGGATGCCGCCGCCCACCGTCAAAGGGATAAATACTCGATCGGCCGTTCGGTACACCACATCGATCATAATATTCCGGTCTTCGTGAGTCGCCGTAATGTCCAGAAACACCAACTCGTCAGCACCGGCATCATTGTAAACCTGAGCCATTTCTACCGGATCGCCAGCATCCTGAAGGTTGACAAAATTGACACCTTTGACCACGCGACCGGCTTTCACATCCAAACAAGGCAAAATTCTTTTCGACAACATAAAATTCTCGTGTTTCCAACTTATTGACCGCCGCAGCGAGGAAAAGGCTTTGTTGATATCTTCAAAAACCCGAAGTTAAGCCACAAATCTTAAAGATACCTTGTGTTTAACAATTCTCGGTCGGAGCCGGAGAGCCATTTTTCAGTTTTTTTAGCCCCCCTGAGAATAAATAAAACTTGGCTCGCAGTAGGAGCCGTGACCTTAGGTAGAATATGGGTAGAGAGTTATGTTTCCGCAAAAAGCAACAAATTTAGGTCCCCAGAGACATCTTTGGGGTGAAAAATATGACAATTTCGCCTATGATCGAACCATAACTACCTTCGCTGGCGATCGAATTGTGGTTCGGCAATCCTGTATGCTTTGGTGCATCGACGATCGACTAAACAATTTTAGATTTGAGAACAGCAGATTTGAGGTTTTTTAGCAGCAATCTCAGTTATAAGCCGCGCGGTAAAGTTAAAATTTAAAGTTTAAAATCTCAAATCGGTTGACTTGATGTCGTTTTTAGGGCTGTGGTGACTTTGCAAGCCAATCCACATTTGGTACTTCGTACAGAGAAAAGCGGCAATCGCTACTTGCCGCTCTCCGGCAGCAATTGCTGGACAGTAGGGCGGAGCGATGACAATAATTTTGTACTGACAGATCGCTGGATTTCCCGTAATCACGCGATGTTACAGCAAATGGAGACAGGAGAGTTCTACCTGATCGACTTGGGCAGCCGCAATGGTTCCTTTGTCAACGGGCGGCGCGTCAGTATTCCTGTCACTCTCAGAAATGGCGATCGGATTATTTTCGGTCAAACCGAATTGGACTTTTACAACCCAACCGCCGGTCACCGACACGATCCAATACACGAGACAGACTCTGAAGATTTTACGGCGACTTTGACGGTGCGTAGCCTGATTAGCGTCATGGTAATGGACATCCGAGACTTTACAGTTTTGACTAGGCAGCTAGACGAAACCCTCCTCTCGGAAGTTATCGGCAACTGGTTCCGCAAAGCAGGACAGATCATTCGCGAACACGGCAGTTGGGTGGACAAATACATCGGCGATGCCATCATGGCAGTCTGGTTCCACAAAACCAGCGGTGTCAGCAGCGAGGAAATGATGCGGATTTGCCAAGCTTTGAGCGAACTGCACAAGGCAACAGACGAACTCAGCAGCCGTTACCCCCTGCCTTTTCCTTTGCGAGTCGGGGCTGGCATCAATACCGGTTATGCAATGGTGGGAAATTCTGGCAGCAGCGACCGATCGGACTATACCGCCTTGGGAGATACTGTAAACGCAGCATTTCGCCTGGAATCTTGCACCAAGCAACTCGGCAAGGATATCGCTGTGGGAGAAACTACCTACAAATACCTGACGCAATTGGGGGCCCAGGGCGCTTTCGAGCAGCACACCGTTGCTTTAAAGGGTTACGACACTCCCACCGTGACTTACGGCGGTACTTATGCTGACTTGAATGCTTTTCTCAAAACGAAAGGAAAAAGTTCTTGATAGCGAGAAAATTGGGGGCGGGGCAAAAATTAACCCTTTAAAATGGCAGTCCGAGTTTTTAATTGGGAGTGCCTTTGATAAACTTGCCTGCGATGCTTAAAAGTCGGCTATTATCATATATTGTCAGCCTTGTCAATACCAAAATGTAAAGTTTATAACAGCCCTCTACCTATTGCGGATTTATCTGAAAAACTGCATAAGCAAAATGGTAGTCTCTACATAAATGCTGTGTATGAAATTGGGAGACAAAACTTCATGAAACGATTGGGTCGTCTATTGGCAGTATTGGGCTTAGTGCTGGGCTGCTTTGCATGGGCTGGAGACCAAAGTGCGATCGCGGCAACCTTGAGCCGTATCGTCTTGCCATCATCCTCGCTCCTAGCTGTTGAAGCTCCGGCTAGAACCAATCGCGCCGATGAGAAGCTTGCCACAGAATACGGCAAAAAACTTGATTTGAACAACAGCGCCGTCCGAGACTTTCGGGAATTTCGAGGGTTGTATCCCACTTTAGCTCGACTAATTATTAAGAATGCTCCTTACGAAAATGTTGAGGACGTACTCAATATTCCAGACTTGACGGAAGCTCAGAAAAAAGTGCTGCAAGCTAACATGGAAAAGTTCACCGTAACTGATGTTGAATCAGTCTTTATTGAAGGAGACAACCGGTTGAATAATGGTCTCTACGACTAGGTAGCAGCGGGTCTCTTTTGAAGGCATTCGCAATTGGGCAGAAGGCATTCGGCAGAAAGAAAAGATTTTTTTCTACAGGCTGATGACTTCTGCCTTTAATTTCTCAAGACTTACTTTCAACCACCATTCGGCAAAAGCCGACCCAAATTCGCTAGATTGAAATAAGCGGGTTCCCCTCATTCATCTAAAATCTAAAATCTAAAATCTAAAATCCCTTGACTGACATTAGTTCAAGTCCCCAGATTCATCTGTAGACTCAATTCTAAAATCTAAAATCTAAAATAGACTGGCGGCAGACTTATGACTGACAAATTTGACGTATTGGTAATAGGTGCTGGCGCGGCGGGTTTGTACACAGCACTTTGCCTGCCAGAGCATTTGCACGTGGGCTTGATCAATAAAAATACCCTGCCTGTTTCTGCAAGCGATTGGGCTCAAGGAGGGATTGCGGCGGCGATCGCCCCTGAAGATTCCGCAGCGCTGCACGTTCAGGATACACTGGCTGCGGGAGCCGGTCTTTGCGATTTGGAGGCGGTGAAATTTTTAGTCGAGGAAGCTGGTGCTTGCATCGACTCCCTGGTGAAAATGGGCGTTGCATTCGATCGCACCGGCCCCGATTTAGCCCTCACCCTAGAAGCAGCGCACTCCCGCCGCCGAGTTCTCCACGCCGCCGACACTACGGGCAAAGCCGTTATCAGTACGCTGACAGCAAAAGTATTAAGCCGCAAAAACATTCAACTCGTATCTCCTGCCTTTGCTTTGAGTCTGTGGCTAGACAAAACCGGGCGGTGTCAGGGGATTAGCTCGATTTGCGGCTCACAAGTCAAGTGGCTGCAGGCCAAAGCCGTGGTGCTGGCGACAGGCGGCGGCGGACAAGTTTTTGCTCAAACGACCAATCCGTCGGTAAGTACCGGGGACGGGGTGGCAATTGCGTGGCGCGCCGGGGCCTTGCTGCGAGACTTAGAATTTGTGCAGTTTCACCCGACGGCGCTGAGCACCGCGGGCGCGCCTCGGTTTCTCATTAGCGAAGCGGTGCGGGGAGAAGGAGCTCATTTGGTTGACAGTAAGGGATATCGCTTTGCTTTTGACTCTCACCCCAGCGGGGAACTAGCCCCTAGGGATGTTGTCAGTCGCGCTATTTTCCGCCACTTGCAGAAGACGGGGGAACCTCATGTTTGGCTGGATTTGCGCCCGATTGCGGTCGATCGACTGCGGTACAGGTTTCCCAATATTATTCAAGTGTGCGCTGATTGGGGAATTGATATTTTTTCCGAACCGGTGCCGGTGACGCCCGCGGCCCATTACTGGATGGGAGGGATTGTCGCTGACAAGTTTAACCAAACTTCGATTCCGGGTTTGTACGCGGTGGGAGAAACTGCGAGCACGGGGGTACACGGCGCTAATCGGTTGGCGAGCAATTCGCTGCTGGAATGTCTGGTTTTTGGGGCGCAGATGGGACTTTTGCAGCTAGAAGGTGGAAGGGCCGAGGCATTCGCCGATCAGTTCGAGGCGGGGGAAATCTGGGAAAAATCGATTTCTGAACAGGACATTGAGGCGATCGAAAGGTTGCGGGTTGAGTTGCGGAATTTGGTGTGGCAGAGTGCGGGCATTTGCCGGGGACAGCGGGATTTGGAAAGGGCGATCGTCCAACTTGAGATTTGGCGGCAAGAATTTGCTTCATTGCCTTTGAGTCAAACGCTTGATAATTTACGGCCAGGACAAATTATTGATTTTTCCCCTGCTGAGGCCCAGAATAGCTCGATTTTGCGAAATTGGGGAGAAGTTGGCAATTTATTGGATATCGGCTATTTAATTGTCAAAAGTGCTGCGTTTCGCACCGAAAGTCGCGGCGGTCATTACCGAGTGGACTATCCCCTCACCGATCCGGATTGGTGCAGCCATACTTTAATTAACCAATCCCATTGGTACAAATCTCCGCGCATAGAAGATTGAAAATTTATTGAAAATTTGGGGTCAGCGCGTTCCCGTACCGTCACTTTCGGGATTCCCGTTCGGGGTTGGTTCGTATTGTTGGGGATTTCCCAACCTAGAGGTTGGTGTAACTGTCCAAACTCTGGGGTTCTCGCCCGTGCTACGGGCTTTTGTGAAATTGCTAGTTGAGTTGCTGGCAAGTCGAGCCGCATTTGCGGTGCCGACTGTATTCACTTGCAGGCAGGCCGCCAGGGTTGCCGTTGTTGTGAGCTGAATCAAAGTACGCATAGTATTCACAGCCTTATTCAAATCACCGCAATAGATCCACGTCTGTACCACCTATTATATCTATCAATTTCCGTATTTCCACTGATATCTTTACATTTACTTTAATTAACTTTCGTAAGTTTACATAAATTTTTTTACATTAAGGCTTTTGGGCGATTTGAATTTGGTTTCAGGTTGTGATTTATTTTAATATTTTGGAACATTTAGAGAAGACGGCAAGTTGTTCTCATAAATTTTATATTTTGCTAAGTATATCTAATGGCAGATGACCGATTAAAGTATTTTAAATTACATGATTTTAAATTTGAGATTTTACTACTTTGGACATTTTTTTCAACGGTTTTAAAAAGCTTAGAGGGCTTACAGTTTAAGGAGCGAGCTATTTTTTTAAGTTAGCTGCACAGACTTATCAAGAAGGGGGTGGGGACTTTACCTACAGTTGCATTATGTTGTTAACTGCTCTTAATTAATAAAAGTGATATTGATTTTTCCCGCGTTCCTTAGCACGATACATCGCAACATCGGCATTCTTAACTAACATCTCTGGCTCTTGACCGTCAATGGGATATAAACTAATCCCAATACTTGTAGTTACAGAAACTGTATGTTCTTCTAAAATAAAAGGCTGCATGATAGCGTCGCAAATTTTTTCAGCTACTTTCGCAGCTTCCTCGCGACCTGGAATTGCCGGCAAAATGATTGTGAACTCGTCGCCGCCCAACCGCGAGATGGTATCACTGCCCCGCAAGCATTTTTTGAGCCGACTGGCAACTGTTTTTAAGAGTAAATCGCCCACATTGTGTCCGAGAGTGTCGTTGATTGATTTAAATCCATCTAAATCTAAGAACAGTAAAGCTACCAATTCCTGAGTGCGGGAGGCTATTTCTAGAGACTGATGCAAACATTCGTAGAACATTTGACGGTTGGGCAAACCGGTAAGAGCATCGTGATAAGCTTGGTGGCTGAGCTCAGCATTTTTTTGTTCTAGGGCATTTTGCCGAAGTTGGCGCTCGGTAATATCTCTGATTGCTCCGACTAAAAATAGGTTGCCGGCAGCATCTTTATGCAGGGATCTTTTAGTCGCAATTAGATGCGTAATTCCGTGAGCGTCAGTAAAATATTCTTCATTTTCTCGCGGCTGGTGAGTTTGAAATACTAATTCGTTTTGCTGCCAAAATATCTCGGCTTCGGCTTGGGGAAATAACTCGTAATCGGTTCGGCAAGTTAAATTTTCTAAAGGATAGCCAATAAACCGACAATATGCCTGATTCAAAACTACGCAGCGGTGATTTCGATCTTTGACAAAAATGGGGTCGGGAATTGTATCGATTAGCGATTGTAAAAATTCTTTAGACCGTTTTAATTCTTCTTGCAAATGAGCCAGATAACCCACAACAGCAGCACCCGAACCCACAAGACTGAGGATTGGAGGAATTAAGGGTAGCCACCAACCTGCTAAGAATGCTAAGTATAAAATAGCACTGAGACCTAGACAGATACTTAATAAACAGTAAGCCGATCGACCAAGCGATCGCAAATTCCAACTCACATTTGCTCCCGCCCAAGACCAAAGTAAAATCCACAGCAACTCCGCAGCCTCTGGCCAGACATTGATACCCCCGCGCCCGTCGAGGGCTGCACTCAAAATTTGGCTCAAGAAATGAGCCTGAAGCTCGACTCCCGGTATTTGCTGGGGAGGACCAAACCAACCTGAACTGTAAGCATTTTGGTAAAAGTCTCTGAGGCTGGGGGCATTTGAGCCGATCAAGACAACGCGCGATCGTACAAAATCAGCAGGTACTGTGCCAGAGAGCACATCGCTCATCGATGCAGTGCGAAAACTGCCTCGCGGGCCGCGCAGGTTGGTCAAAATTTGATAGCCGCGGCTGTCTGCTCGAACGTAAGCACCATCATTCGGTTGAAAAGGCCGAAAAACCCCCTTGCCTAACTGCAAGTATTTAGGATTGGATTTTGCTGATTGAGGGGAAATTCCTTCGCTTTTGAGGTAAAGCAAAGCCAGTCTGAGTGCGAAACTTTGATGAGTTTTGCCGTCTCCGGGCCAAGCATAGAGCAAAGTTCGCCGCACTTTTGAGTCAGCATCGATAACAACGTTGTTGAAACCAATTCGATCGAGCTTGTCAAGTACCGGAGGCGGGCGAACTCCGAGCCTGGTTGCGTCGGGCATCAACTCAATGCCGATTAAGTTGGGAATAGTTTTAAAAGTTTTGAGCAATTCGGCGTTACCCGGTTGAGTTGGCAAATCTCGGTAAACGTCGAGGCCGATCGCCCGTGGCTTGCCAGCTTGTAATTTTTGCAGCAATTGGGCCAAAACAGCATCCGAAATTGGGTAGCCGTATTTTTGCAAGTCAGCTTCCTTAATTTCTACAATGACGATGCGCGAGTCAATGGGTTCGGCCGGCCGCCAGCGCACAAAGTGGTCGAAAGCAGCCCATTCCCACACCTGAAAACATCCGAACCAGCGCATTACAATGACGCTACTAGCAACGGCACTCGCAGTAATCAATACTCGGCGTTCTCGATCGACCCATTTTTTGATAGTTTCTAGCATATTTTGGGGATGTGGGTCTCGCCCTGTGAGCATCTAAACTACTACTACGTATAGGTTTTACCTCTCCGGGGCGATCGGCTAAGTCGATTTTAGATTTTAGGTTTTAGATTTTAGATTTTTTGGTTTTTCGGTGCGGGCGAGTCGATTTTAGATTTTAAATTATCCAATTTTTTGGTTTTTCGGTGCGATCTGGCTGCAACAGCAGAAACCGGGTTTCGCAACCCAAATATGTCATTTCAACAATCATTCTGGTAGCAGAAACCCGGTTTATTGCATTTTTATGTAAAAGTTTTAGTAATTATTCACCGAGCTAAAAACTAGAAACCCACACCTTGTTTTATTTTTTTCGTTATCACTAACTTTTACTATTTTTTATTAATTATAGATGCAAAATTTTAGATTGATTTAGCAGCACGAGCCAAGAATAAACTAAGTTAAAAACCAGGATATTTTCTGCCGCTCAATCTAAAATTTGTCATCTATAATAATCTCCAACTTTCCTGTTAGTTTTGAAAGTTGCGGGGACCCGTGTAACCCGATAAATCAGCGAGTTTCTCCAAAGATTGTGTCCCCGCATAAAACTGACCATTAATCTCCCAAGTCGGGAAACCTTTAACATTCGCAGCAGCAGCTTTGCAAATTTCAGCGCGGGAATTTTGCCCCCTGGGATCGCATTCAAAATAATCAATTATTTTGGCTGCTTCTTTGCCGAAGAGCATTTTTTGGTCGTGGCAGTGGGGGCACCAGTAAGCGCCGTACTCTTTAGCGCCGATTTGTCGGAGGTGGCGGGCCAAAGCCATTTGTGCCGGGCCGGAGATTGTAGTGACGGCAGGGGGTACAATTCCGGGGGTAGAGACAGTAGGAGGAGGTGAGTTGACGCTGTTATAAAGTCCCAAAGCGCCGATCGAACTCACCATTGCCACCAAAATGCCTGTAAACACCAACTGTCCGATATCTTCCCACTCGCGCCCGACTAGCACCAGCACAAACAGCGACAGCGCAAATAAGGCAGAAGTGACGCAATAAATGCACAGATCCTGAATTTCAAAAGCCATCAAATAAATCAAATAGCTGCTGAAAATTACCATCGCAGCAGTGATGATAAATAGCGCTTGCCAAGTTCTGTTTTCTAGTTGAGAGTGCAGTCCTTTCTTGGTGTCGGGATTTACAGCTTTGGGAGCCAATGCCAGGATTGCTATGCTCAGGTAAGCCAGACAGCCTAACAAACTTAAAGGCACTGTGCCAAAGACTGTAGCGTAGGGACTGTTGAGAACTTTGTCGCAGCCACTGGTGGGACAAATGACCGAGCCATTGGTGAATTTAGCGATCGTGAGATAGGCCGTTTCTACGACGCCTATGGCTGCGATCGCTGCCATCACAGTCCGAGACCAGCGATGAATCCAAGGGGTTGAACGTCGGCGAATCATTTTTTGATTTGGTAATTGATAATTGGGAATTGTTGACTGTTGACTAATGACTGTTAATGGTTAACTAATGACTACTGACTACTGACTACTGCCAACTGTCAACAGTCAACAACTCCTATTTTACGTTTTACTTGTGACTTTGCCCGGTTCCGGTGTTGGCCCTCTTGAGCCATTAGCATCTCTATTTTCCTGTTCGGGCTCTTTCTGTGACAAGCTGCGGCGGGCGGCTTCTACAAACTGACTGACGCGGATCGGATCTATAGGCTGCTCGATGCGGCCGTTTCGCTTCAGGGAACTCGATACGATTACACCGTCAGCGGCCTGCATGAGGGTGGAAATGTTTTCCCAGGAGGCGCCACTGCCGATGAAAACTGGAATTCCCGCCGCTGCTGCACTCGCGAGTTCTAAGTCTTCGAGATTGGGAGGGCTACCAGTTGTCCAGCCGGAAAGGATTACGGCGTCGGCTAAAGCGCGCCCGATCGTCTCTTGGACGGCTGTGGTCAAGTTGGGGCTGCCTAGGGGTCGCCCGTGCTTGACTAACACGTCTGCTAATATTTTGACATCGCTGCCCAATTCCCGGCGGTAGCGCAGTAGCTGGTGAGCTTGGCCTTCAATTAAGCCTTGGTCTGTAGCCATGATGCCGTTGAGGACGTTGACGCGGATGAATTGAGCTCCTGTGCAGGAAGCGATGGCGATCGCACTGTGGGCGTCGTTTCGCAGCACGTTAACGCCGATCGGCAGCGTCACGAGATTTGTTAGCCTCTCAACTACCAGAGTCATGGCACTTACCACAGCCGGATCTACGCTGTCTTTGGCAAAAGGAGCGTCGAAAAAGTTCTCAACTATGATACCGTTTGCGCCACCAGAAGCCAGCGCTGTAGCCTCTTGCTCGGCTCTTCCGATAATAGCTTTGAGGTTTCCGCCCCAGCGGGGAGAAGTTGGCAAAGGCTGTAAATGTACGACACCGATTATGGGATTCGGCGTTTTGAATATTTGTTTTAAGTCCACGGATTTTCCTGAAACCACCAAGTTCACCAAAAAACGAGCGGGAAGCCCCTGACTTTACGCATGGGGAGGAAGGCGGCTGCGACGACCGTCGCCTTGAATCCCCTTTCGGGGTTGGAGAGGTCGGGTTGCCTCTCCGGTGAGGTATGGTTGCCTCAATCTCCCTTTCGGGGTAATGTTCGCTTCGAGAATGTTTAGTGAGCTTGTTAGGCTGAAAGCACTGGTTTGACCCCTTTAAGCCTGTTTAACTCTCAGCGATAGAGCGGAAAACTAGCGTCGCATTTTCCGGTATCGTGACTCAAAAAACGTAGGTCTGATCCTGTCTCTGGTAAGGTTTGGGCTTTCGGTTCAATCTCGCTCACAGAGCCGGACTGTCTTGAAAGCCCCCGCTTTTAAACGTGGGGTTCCTTACTGACGGCTGACGGCGGATTTTGACGGTATATTCTAGAATTCTATATCCACGGGGGCGATTCGGTTGACTTAATCGGGTCGCCAAGTTGCTCCAACCCCGCAGCCATAACAGTTTAGATTTTAGATTTTAGATTTTACAAAGGCGACCTACACACGTCACTCCAAGACAGATACTTGCTTGTAAGCAGGAGTCCTGGAAAACAAAAAAGTTCAGGTTTTAGCGAGATCTCCCAGATTCATCTGTCGAGTCAATGCTTTAATCTTTAATCTCAAATCGACTGACTACAATCAGGGATGAAAGCTTGACTGCAGTTGCATTCTTTTTTATACCTTGGTGTCGGCAGGGGTTTTTCCTTCTCTATCGAGGTTAAGTGGTGGAAGTTGTTCTCATAATTTTGGCTGTCACCGCAGGATTGGGGGCAGCAATCGAAGTGCTCCTGCGGGTGCTGCTAGGTTTTGGTAATCCTTTGATTTATATTGCCGATGCCGAGTGCGGCTATTTGTTGGCGCCCAATCAGAAGGTGCATCGCTTGGGCAACCGGATTGAGATTAACGAGTATTCGATGCGTACTGGAGCGATCGCCCCGATACCCCCTGCAGAAACTCTGCGCGTCTTGCTGTTGGGAGATTCTGTCGCCAACGGTGGTTGGTGGACGCATCAGACAGATACGATCTCGGAAATTATGACTCGGAATTTGAGACTGCAAGTACAGAATGTGGCGAACAATACACAATTAGCTTCACAAGTCAACTATTCAAATTTTGAAGTTCTCAACGCCTCAGCCAATTCTTGGGGGCCGAGGAATCAACTTGCTTACGCCAAGCGTTTCGGTGTTTTTGGGGCAAAGGCTTTGGTTTTGCTGCTCAATACGGACGATTTGTTTGCGTCGGCTCCCTGTTCTCTGGTTGTGGGGCGCGATCGATCTTACCCGGATCGCAAACCCCGATCGGCTACGCTAGAGTTATTAAGCCGTTACCTGCTCCCTGCAGTGCCGACTCGCCAATTGGCAGCACCCGGAGCCACAAGCAGCGATGTAGTAGCCTGCAACTTAGAAGCTATTCGCCAAATCCAGAAAATAGCTGTATCCGCCAACGTCCAGTTTTTGCTAGCAGTCACGCCGAAGCGGGGCGAACTCGGCGGCCCGCTTCGGCGTGACTGGGAAGTCAAAGCTAGAGCGCGTCTCGCCGAACTCGTAGAAACAGAGAAAATTACTTACATAGATTTTCTTCCCATTTTCAATGGTGCGGCCGAATTTCCAACTTTGTATCGAGACAGCATTCACCTGAGTCCTCAAGGAAATCAGCTAGTTAGCAAAACCATCAGTCGTCAAATAGTCGCTCTTTGTTAGCATAAATCGTGACTTCACCTAAAGACGGATACTTGTTCACGACTCCTGTTGTCGAGAGCAAAAAAGTTTAAACCTTAGTTCAAGCCCCCAGATTCATCTGCAGAGTCAATCGATTTTAGATTTTAGATTTTAGATTTTAGATTTTAGCCTTGACCCCACGGATCAATTCGGGGGCTCCTTTATCGGATACAGGTTTTTTATTTATGGACGAATAAATCCGGGGGCTTGTATCCTGGATGCTTGATTGTCAATCTAAGATCTAAAATCGTTCGACTGAGGGCAACCCGACGCTCGCACTCGCCGAACTTCTCACGCCGAATTGTCCAATCTCAAATCGACTGACATCGAATCCGGTTGCATGGGAACAGTTACCATCTTCAACGAACAACAAACCCAAAGTAAAAGCACCCGGAAACGACACGATTTGTCTCGATTTAGCTAACTTGCAAAGTAGACTCTAGCTCTTTCGGATACCAAGCTTGACCGTCGAGAGCCATTTGCTCGATCGAACTCGCAAGCCGCAGAGCTTTGAGAGCTTGTTCTCCTCCCACAGAAGGCTGATTTCCACCCCGCACGCAATTAATAAAATGCTCCAATTCTGCGTGGAGCGGTTCAATATTGCTGGTGTAAACTTTCTCGATCAACCCATCTTGACGGTAAAGCACCTGACCGTAATCCGTCACGTAATTGGCGGTTGTTTGTCGGTGAATCAAGATTTCGTTGTTGAGAAAATCTGCCTCTGTCAGAGAATTCTTGCAGTGAGCGACGATTGAACGGAGTTTGCGGTGCGTCACCTTACTGGCAGTCAGGGTGGCGACAATGCCGTTAGCAAAGTTCAACGTCGCTGTCACGTAGTCTAAATAACCTGAATCTGAGGCTCTGCTGCCACTGGCTGTCAGCTTCACCACTTGGGAATCTGCCAATTCCAAAAGCAAGTCGATGTCGTGGATCATTAAATCCAAAACTACCGATACGTCGTTAGCCCGCTGGGAATAGGGACTCATCCGGTGAGCTTCCAATGCCAGTAACTCTTCAGTTTTCAGCACTTTGCCGAGTTCCTGAAAAGCTGGATTGAAGCGCTCGATGTGACCCACTTGTAAAATCCGGTGGGCCTCAGCAGCCGCGTTGACCAAAGATTCGGCTTCGGCAATGCTAGCCGCGATCGGCTTTTCAATTAAAACGTGAACACCCGCTTGGAGACAAGACATCCCCACAGGGTGATGCAGGCGAGTTGGAACGGCGACGCAAACTGCATCTACGTGGGCGAGCAAATCTCGGTAGTCTTCAAAGAAGCGAACCCGGTATTTGCTTGCTACATCTATTCCCCGCTCTACATTTATGTCTGCAACACCCACGAGTTCGATATCTTTTAGCAAGCTCAGAACTCGCGTGTGATGCTGGCCCATATTGCCAACCCCAATCACCCCAATGCGGAGGGGTTCGGGTTGACTTCGCTGGGCGAAAACGTTTGCGTATCCCAATGACATCCTATCTAGCACTCCTGGATTCTCCTCCACCACCACAGGAATCAAGCCCCTTGGCTTCCCTCAGCTACTCACAGCCATCCAGATAGTACCACAGTCAAACTATTTGTGAAGAATTTCTAAGTTCAGTTGCGATTATCGCATCAGGCAATTAAGCAGAAGCGAATCATACACAAGGAGAGAATACTGGGACAAAAGGTCTGGAAATTTTGTATTGACAAAGATTATTAAATGTGCAATGGGAGCGGGACGATCGCCTGCTGCATCGCCACAACACAAACCCGTCGGAATATTTGGCGATTACGATAAAACATTTTTCTAGTTTGTGTTCAAAAGTCATAGTGAAAGTCATAAATTATACAAATACAATAGGTGACGCATCCGTATTAGTTCGGTTATTTACATTCGGCAATCTTTGACTTCAAAAAAATTTACTTTAAGAATGGGGATAATTACGGGCGATCGCTGACTCAAATAAATTACACTTACGTAAAGCTTAATAAAAAACAATGAGTCACAAACAAAGGCACAGATTAGGAAGTGGGATCGCTAGCACAATTTTAAGTTTGTTTTCTGCCGTGTCATTGGTAGGAGTAGACAAAGCACAAGCCGCCGTACTCACCTACAATATCAATTTTGACGGTCAAGGTAGCGGTTTTTTAAAGGTGGATAACTCCTTGCTTACAGGAATAGACATTGAAGGAATTTCCGAGGGGACAGTTTCCGAGGGAAGAATGTACGGTTTTACTTTTCCCGAGTTGGGAAGCACAAAAGAATATGATAATTTGGCAGGGGTTCGAGCTGTATTTCGTGAAGGGCAGTTTCTCGGAGTGCAAGCCAGCGGCGGCGACGGTGCGATAAGAGACTATATCAGTCCTCCAGACGAACCAGGAGGGCCTTTTTTCTTGAGGGTTGAGGGCAGCGCATATTGGTCTATCGGAGTTACCTCTGGCTCGTGGAGTAGGGAGGTAGTACACAGACAGGTGAACTATCAATCATATATAGACGATGGATCGATCGTCACCGACAGCTATGTTATATACTCTAGATATATCTCCCCCAATGCCGAGGTTTCTTACACTTTAGTGAATACCGAACCCGAACCTGTTCCCGAACCTCTCACTGCTGGGGGGACAGCTTTAGCATTGGCAGGTTTAAGCTGGTTAAAACAAAAGAAAAAAATGGCAGCTTGAGGTGCGATCGCACCTCAACAATTAACCAGTCAGAAGTCACCTTTCAAAGAATATTCGAGTTGCAAAATTTTGCTCTCGATTCGGAGACAGAGCTCTGGCTTTCAAAATCGCAGCTACCAAAAAGGTATAGGACAAAACTCCCACCAAGGCAAGCAAAAGTACGCTGACGGCTCCCGACGCATTCCACAAAGCGTGAAGTGCGGAAGCACTGAAATAACCTACGCCCAAAATTTGCCAGCGCTTCCTGGGTTTGAGGGCGCTCAAACCGATAAAATATCCCAAATAGCCGCTGTAAGCCATGTGTCCGGCGGCGGAACCCAAAATGCGGGGAATTAGCAACTGCAATCCTACTAATTGTCCAGCGTCCGGCCCTGCTTGCAGGGTGACATTTTGGATGACATTGGGAACGTACTGTCCCAGAGTTTCTAACAGTGTAAAGCCGACTGCTGAGGCACTTCCTAACAGAATTCCGTCTAAAGGTTCCCAAACGCCGATGCGATCGCGCCAGGGATTTTTCAGCCAATTTCCCAGCAACATCGCTCCCAAAACGGGCAGGGCTTTCAGCAATTCTTCCATTAGACCCGCCCCGAAAAACATTCTGCTCAAAAAAGGCAAAAAACTGATTGTTTCGCCTTCGATTGGCAGGCGACCGGGCAAAATTTCTCTAAATACGAATATAAATCCAATTAATAAGGGGCTGCTCAGAATCAGGACTGTAGCTAAAGCCGAACCAAGCAATACCCACCAAGGCTTGTGTTTGCCGCACAGTTGATAGATAAAGTAGTAAGCCGCACCGGCGAGGTAAGCTGACAGCAGCAAGTTGAATGCTGCGGAATTTCCCACGGCGACAAACATCGACACGACAACAATAACTGTGGCGATACCTGGATATAAGTAAGCTTTTTGGCTTAATTGTTTGCCAGTGGAGGCGATCGGGAATAATTGAGTTAAAGTGAGAGCATCTTTTTCGCTACCAGCAAAATTGCCCGTTTGTGGTGCTCTTAATCCTGGTTGATTTTGGTAAGGGGTTATGGGAGATTCAAATATAAATTCAGGGCCGTCAAGGCCGAGACTGATGCGATCGCCTGTTTCTAAAGTTTGGCAGCCAGAGAGCTTTTTTCCGTTGATATAAGTTCCATTAGCGCTGTTGAGGTCGCAAATTTCCCATCTCGTCAAAGTACCCTGAGTTAGGGGACGGACTGCGGCGTGGCGGCGGGAAACCATGCCGTGGACGATCGACTCTAAAGTTATTTGACAATTGCGATCGCGTCCGATGACCAATTCCCCATCTTCAGAAAGTTGGTACTTGGATACTGGGGTTCCCACAGCGTCTTTGGCTGGCACTTGTCGCAGAAATCCGATTTCATTAGTCATGAGTTATGAGTCATTAGTCATTAGTCATTAGTCATTGGTCATGAACTCGCAAGCTGTTACCTGATGTTATTTTTGAGCAGTCTTTATTCCACAGTTATTGGTTGTTAGCTGCTGACTAATTACTAATTACTAATTACTAATAACTGCTGACTAATGACTAATGACTAATAACTCTGCTTAGAGATTGGCCCTGGCATCCTGAACGGCTGCATAGAAAAATATGCCAGTTAGCGGTACGCTCAGGGCAAGGATGATGCCCGTGACTAAATTGCCCAGTTGAGCTTCTCCCGATGACAGCTCAAAGATAGAGCCGACTGCCGCGATCGCAGTGATGCACGAAAGAGCTAAGAGTAAACCACTTTTCGGAGTTCCTGCCATCATACTGATTTTACTGCCTTTGGGGAAAATTTATGCTTGACTAATGCTTCATTTAGTGCCAGCTTGTTTTCTACTCTGTCTACAAACAGCACTCCGTTGAGGTGATCCATTTCGTGCTGAATTGCCCTCGACAGTAACTCTGTTGCTATCAGGGTTTGTGGGCGGCCGTATTCGTCGCGGTAGGAGACTTCAATGACTTCTGGGCGTTTGACTTCTAAATAAACTCCCGGAATGCTCAAACACCCTTCTTGCAATATGCAGATATCGCCGCTGCTACTTTTGATGGTGGGATTGATCAAAACGATTGGGGGTGTAGCGGGATTTTCCGGGTCACAGTCGAGGACAATTACTTGTTTGTGGACTCCGACTTGGGGGGCTGCCAAACCGATACCGTCAGCACTGTACATGGTTTGCAGCATTTCTCGGACTAGCTGCCGAATTTCTGCATCGACGCTTTTGACGCGCTTGGCGGGCTGCCGCAGGACGCGATCGCCTAATGTGTGTATTGTTAGGGGCGGTTTTTCTAACTTTTTCTTTTCAATCAAGACCTGAGCCGTCATAGAACCTCGCGGGATGTTTGGAAACCCCCAACGAAAGCTGTTGGGGGATGAAATTGGAACCAATACTATTATTTCCAATATTAATCTATTAATCTAATTGTGAACTACCCAGCGCTGATGCTATCGCATACAGCGTGGGCTTCTGTCTTCGTAGGGGAGTGCCTCAGATTGGACTTACGCCCCACCTTTGGACTTACCTTCCCTCCAACAGCAGAGACGGCCGTCCCATCCGTCTTTAGGATTCTGATACCTTCATTCCTGATATTTGTTGCAGCATTGCCATCTCTGTCGTGATGAGTGCCACAGTGAGAGCAAGTCCACTCGCGCACATCTAGAGACATTTCCGAGACTTGATGCAAACAAACTGAACAGGTTTTGGAGCTAGGGAACCATCGATCAATTTCTACTAACTTACCGCCTTTGCGGTCTAATTTGTAGCTCAGGAAATTGACAAACATTCCCCAGCCAGCATCAGATATAGCTTTAGCTAAGCAATGATTACGAACCATGCCTTTAACATGAAGATTTTCTACTATGACAACTTGGTTTTGGTTGACCAGCTTTGCACTGATTTTATGCAAAAAATCCTGCCGACAATTGGCTACCCGTTCGTGTACCTTAGCAACTAAATTTTTAGCTTTTTTGCGAGAATTCCTGCCCTCCTTTTTACGCGCTAATTTTTGCTGCTTACGCTTGAGATTTTGTTGATGTTTTACAAAATGTTTAGGATTCTCAAACTTAGAAATCTTAGTGCCATCGGCAACGATCGCAAAGTGTTTTAATCCTAAGTCAATCCCAGCGATTTTGCCAGAAGTTGAGATTTTTGGATTTTCACCCTCAATCTCAAATAAAATTGCAGCAAAGTATTTACCCGAAGGGTTTTGGCTAACTGTGACAGTTTTGATTTTTCCGTCAATCGGTCTATGTAATTTTGCTTTGACTACTCCTAGTTTAGGGAACTTGAGTTCAGAGTCAGAAACGATTTGAACATTTTGGGGGTATTGAATCGACTGCTTATGCTTTTTTGACTTGAACTTAGGAAACTGAGCTCTTTTGTCAAAAAAGTTTTTATAGGCAGTCGTGAGATTAAGCGTAGCCGCCTGTAGCACTTGACTGTAGCAGTCACTTAACCATTCATATTCCTTTTTTAGTGCTGGCAGTAAAGCATTTAATGCAGATTGTCCAAGCCCTTTGCCAGTCTCTTGATAGACTTCAATGGACTTATTAAGCGCGTAATTCCACCACCAACGAGCGCAACCAAAACTCTGTGCCAGATGCTGGGACTGCCGAGCGGTAGGGTATAAACGAACTTTGACAACTTTGCGTAGCATTTACTTACTGCTAATTGCTATTAATAGTAAATATTATATCAAAGGTTTTGCCGATCTGCAAAGATCGCTACAGAACAAGTGGGTTCTATGCCCACTTGTTCTGTACGCTTTCATCCCGGCACTCAACGGACTACCATTAGAGTGCGGGACTTCCCGCTTGTTAGTTCACGTAGCCATGACTGGAAACGCACCAAACCAACGGCCGGTTATTTCTCTGGGACTTTCGCCTATTTTAGTGGCGGTCGAGCTTTTAGGTGCGATCGCGATTTTGTTGGCTGTTTTGCTCATCGTCAAGTTTTGGGGGGTTTTGCCCGATCGAATTCCGATACATTTCGGCTTGGGGGGGCTGGCTGATTCTTGGGGCGACAAGGTGACGATTTGGATCATGCCTGCGGTTGCTGCCATTATTTTTGCGGTTTTAACTGCGGTATCGCGCTATCCGCATACTTTTAATTATCCGGTACCGATTACTTCGGAGAACGCTCGCCGGCAATATCTGTTGGGGCGAGGCCTTTTGGCTTGGCTGAAGGCGGAGATTTGCTGGCTGTTGGCGTTTGTGGTGCGGCAGCAAATTCTTGTCGCTTTGGGCAATGCTCAAAGGTTTAGTATCGAGTTACTTTTAGGGTTAGTTGTTTTGATGTTTGGGACGGTTGGCGTGTATTTGCTCAAGGCTTATTCTGCTCGCTAGATGTAGGGCAAAAATCTTACATATACCTATAAACTTGGTTTTTGGGTCAATTTTTAAGCGCAGTTAATAATATCTAACCTCTCAAAAATAAAGTTACTTTGTAAGTAGGAATAAAATCATAAAAACTTTATGAGGAGTTTAGTAGTCCTCACGACAAACATTTTTGAGGGCGGGTAATGGACTGGAGATGAGAGAAATCACAGGCGAGAGGTTTGTGCTAAGGTAAACGCCGATCGACTAACCCATCAGATATGTTTGCTGATTGTTCATCGGCAATACTCGCAACCGTCGATTTTTTAAATCTGGTTCTAAGCCTAGTTCTTCCATTGGAATCACGCCCAACAAAACAGCCGAAACGCCTTCCGGTAATTCTAAACAATCAAATCTGCCCTCTCTGCCCTCTACAATAATTTGAGCGTCGGCAAAAATTTTACCTTTTTTGATGCCAGCGGATGTTTATACATCTCTTTCTCCTACTTGTTTTAACCCTAGCTGGCTAATAATAGGAGCGGGCAAGGAAAGCAGAGTTGCTCCGGTATCGACAACAACGTTATCGAGGGTAACAGAGCGAACTTCCTCAGCACCAATGAATCCCCGTTCAGCCATAACTAGATCGATGCGATTCGTGACGGTGATTGTAGTGATTACTTGACCCATTTGTTTTTCTTGCAGATTGGGGAGTACCAGGGTCATAATCTGTTACCTCTTTGAGTATAATTAGTGGATATTTCTATTGTAATATTATCTAGAATACTGCTAGGTTAGTTAAAATCGTTTTAGTGATCGGCTAAAATTAGAATTTGCCTCAACGCATGACACCAGAAAACAACTCTTCTCAACCCAATCGCCCTGAGTCTAACGTGACTGTAGAAAGTCAGAACGGTGCGAGCCCTACTGTGCCACCAGAATCAGGGACAATCGTCGTTACTGCTGAACCGAAAAAACCGGTGCCACCGCCTCCAACTCGCAAGGTGTTTTTGCCGCAGCAGCCGGAACAAACGACTACTGAGAAGTCGGGATCGGTGCTGACGCTGGGGTTGATCGCAGCGATGATTTTTGGGCTCGCCAATGACAACATTTGGCTGGGCTTAATGGGCGCTGTCGGTGCGATCGGCATATCGCTGCGACTGATGTGGCCGAGTTGGGGCAAAATCTGGGCGCAGGTAATTCCGCCGACTTGGCGCACTTTGATAGTCGCCTGCTTTGGGCTTTTAGCTGGGATTGTTGGCTTGCTGATGCTCAGCGGTAGTAATACTGAACCGGGAAGCCGCAACATCCAAATCAACTGGGACGCCATCGGCGCTCTCGGCGAGTTGATCGGCGCTTTGGGCCAAATTTTGATCGCGATTTTGGGCGTTTATGTGGCTTGGCGGCAGTACGTGATCTCGAAAGATTTGACGATTCAGCAAAACAGAATTACGCAGCAGCAAACGATCGATGCTTATTTTCAAGGGGTTTCCGACTTGGCCCTTGACGAACAAGGGTTTTTGGAAGACTGGCCGCAGGAAAGGGCGATCGCAGAAGGCCGCACCGCTGCGATTATGAGCAGTGTAGATGCTGAAGGTAAAGCTAAAATTCTGCGGTTTTTGTCGCAGTCGAGATTGGTTACTCCTCTGAAGCGCGATCGGCTTTTAGGCCGTCCCATCCTTGACGGTGACGGCGGCTACGCTGAAGATAGGGATCACGGTATCCGCGTTATCGATCTCAATGTCATGTTAGCGGGTGCTGACCTGGCTGGCACTGATTTGCGATGGACGGATTTGAGCGAAGCCAACCTCGTCCGCGCCAATCTCAGCAAGTGCGATTTAGTGAAAGCAAACCTCTCGCGCGCTGTCTTGTATGACGCCAATCTCGCTCGCGCCGACATGAGAGCCGCCGCATTATTCTACGGCTCGGCAGAAACTGCATCCCCCCGCAGCCGTACCGAATTTCCCAACTATCAAACGGGCGAACATACCGGCGCTGTGGTGGAACGCGCTGATTTCACAGCTGTCAAGCGACTGTCGGACGAGCAGCGCTATTACTGCTGCGCTTGGTGTGGCTCGAAGTCGAGAGAGACTATTCCCGGTGGCTGCGAAGGGATTCCCAATAAACTCGGACGTTAAGCCGGGACGGGTTAATTTTTGTAATTGCTATGTGGTTTCTGAGCCGATCGATAATGGCGATCGGGATGCAGGTAATTGCTCCTTTAGTCGGCAAGAAACTGCCCCTGTATGGGAGTCTGCCACCTCTAGATTTTGTAAGTGGCTGACTCCTCAAAAGTGGCTCGGCACTGTTTTCGCATTGGGACGGTAAATGGTACATCGAAATAGCTAATTTAGGCTACAGCTATACAGATGATGGACACCAGCATTCTGTCGCTTTTTATCCGCTGTTTACTTTGCTCATGCGCGACTTCACGACTCTGGGAATGCAAGTGGGATTAGCAGGGCTCATTAATTGTTGGGCGTTTTTGGTTGCATTATTGCTGGTTGCAAGCTGTTAGTAAAGTTGCGATGATTTAGGGCTGTGGCTATTTCGGGAATTTGCGAAAAAGGCTAAGCATTACAGTCAGCTATTTCGGTTTTTGCTCTTTAGCGCTACTGAGCAATTCCGGTGCTCTGCAATCGGTTCATCGCTACGTTTACGGCATTGTGTAGCTTTCAAGGGCACTCGGTTTAGTGTTGAGTAATCAGCCTTGTTTGGGATATGCTGTTATGACATTATTTGCTACATTCCTGCTGTACATGGCTGTTAAATTTACTGCGTGTAGGTAGCTTAAGATAGTTTTCCATTTTTGCACAAACTTAATTTACTCTATTTCCCAAGCTGCTTGAAAAAAGTCTCTTTCGCATAGCATAGCGTAGCGATAGGTTGCTTCTACTTCTGGCCCAGCATCTGCGTAGCGATCGACCAAACCTTCCAGGCGTTTTGCTAAAATCTCAAAATCCGGGCTGCTATAGGTGGAAATCCAGTCGCTAAAGGCGTGTTCCGGTATATTACCTGTAGCTAGCTGCTGTCCCAAAAAAGCATACAACCGCAAGCAAGGAGTCATGGCGGCTACTGTCAAACCTACACCACTCCCCCAGGCTGTCGCTAATAAAAAATCTGTGTAGCGGCGGGTAGCGATTCCCGGTTTTGCCTCTTGTAAGTTTACCCCCCATTTGGCTGCATATCCTTGATGCAAACGAAGTTCTTCTAAAACGCCACTACCGAGATTGTGGAGAATTTCAAACCCCCCCCAGTCGGGTGCTTTTGCCGCAGCGATACTATAAGCGCGAGCGAAGGCTCCCAGAAAAAATGCGTCTTGTGCAACGTAATATGCAAAACTATTTTGGGGGAGGCTGCCGTCAGCAATGCCTCTGACAAAGGGATGTTGCAGACAAGCTTCGCTTAAGTCTTGATTTGCTTGCCAAAGATAATTGGAATTTGTCATGCAATTTTGAATCGATGGGTTATGATTGTAATTTTTATAGTCTGACTAAACATCTATGATAACAGATGTTTTCGCTGGGCGTGTGTCAGTCTTATGGTATCTTTTATTTTTCGTATTTAAGAAAATAGATAAGTGTTGGTACGCGGCTATTTGATGGACTGCTGTTGTCTGGCTCAAAGAGCGAAATTACCTGCCGAACATCTCTGGTGAAGCAGCCAGGGTGTTTTGGGAAAAAGAAACTTTTGATTTAACGGTTGAAAAGCCGATTTTTAAACAGAAACTGCAATGAACGATACACCTAAGTATTCCTTGGTAATTCCTATCTATAACGAAGAAGAAAATCTCGCTGAATTGTATCGGCGAATTAGTGCGGTGATGGATCGAATGGACGGCCCAGTAGAATTAATTTTAATTAATGATGGCAGTCGCGATCGCTCTCTCGAACTTTTGCGAGAATTGCACGAAAAAGACTCGCGAATTTGTTACCTCAGTTTTGCTCGCAATTTCGGCCATCAAATAGCTGTAACTGCTGGTTTAAACTTTTCTAGAGGTCAAGTTGTAGTCATCATGGACGGCGATTTGCAAGACCCGCCAGAGCTAATTATAGACATGGTAGAACAGTGGCGACAGGGCTATCAAGTTGTTTACGCTCAACGCACTCAACGGCGTCAAGAAGGTTGGTTTAAGCGGTTGCCGGCTTATATGTATTATCGCATTTTGCGGAATCTTGCTGATGTGGATATTCCCATAGATACCGGAGATTTTTGTTTGATGGATAGGTGCGTAGTGGATGTACTCAACGCCATGCCAGAACGCAATCGTTACATTCGGGGATTGCGCGCTTGGATTGGTTTTAAACAAACGGCCGTTAAGTTTGAACGTGATCCGCGTTTTGCTGGCGATGTTAAGTATACCTTCAGTAAATCTTTTGCTTTGGCGATGAACGGTTTAGTGTCTTTTTCAAAAGTTCCTCTGCAACTGTCGATTTATTTGGGTTTATTTTCGGCTTTCGTGTCTGTTTTGATGGCTTTCTTGGTTTTGTATTGGCGTCTTTTCTCTGCAGGTTCGGCATTAACTGGTTTGACAATTGTGATTATGGCGGTTTTCTTTTTGGGTGCGGTGCAGTTGGTGAGTATTGGGATTTTGGGCCAGTATATAGGGCGGATTTATGAGGAGGTGAAGGGTCGCCCGCTTTATACGCTGGCAGAAGTGGCTGGTTTCGATCCCTTTCGTCAAAAAAATGATAAATAAGCAGGACTTTTTTACTATCTTGACGGCTTAAAGATAGCGGTTGTATGGTGCGTCTGCTGAATCACCTGAACCCTGAACCACATTCAAGATGCGGGTTGTTGATTCATTATTTTCTACTTAATTTCAGCCGATATAAACTCCTGATGCCATTGTTGAGCGACTCTATTCCAGCCAAATGAATCTTTAAGAGTTAATGCTTCCTGTCTTAAAGAGTCTTGTTTTTCAGGATTTTTTAGCAAGTCAATCACTGCTGTAATAAAAGCATTATTAGTTTCCTCATCGCCAGCAGGCCCCTTAATTCTGATACCTGATTTCACAGTGTCATCTAAACCTGCATAAGTTGTCACCACAGGAACACAACCAGCAGCTTGCGCTTTCCAAGCACTAATACAGAAAATCTCCGCAGCAGTATGACAAGGATAAACCCAGATGCCTGATTTGAATAATTCTTCCACTAACTCCTTGTGTCCAATCCTGCCATGTTCATAGACATTTTCCTGCTCGAAAAGTTGTAAAAGTTTTTGCTTTTTATCTGGTAAGTATGGAAATTTCTCAAGATAAGGTGAATTAATTAAAGCATCAATTCCTTGCCAACCATAAAAAATATGTAATTCAACATCGGGCACTTCTTTGAGAACTTGATCCCATTGAGTCAGTAAATTTTCAATACCTCTTGCATAATCACTAATCGAAATTAGCCTTTTGGGATTTCTAGCAATTCCTGTTAAATTGAAATCTTCGAGATTAATCCCATTGGTTGTTAAAAAAATCTTGTCTTCAGGAATCCAGTCAGGCAGCAGAGACTTATGAAAATTTGACAACATAAAAAGTTTGTCAAAACTTGCCAGAAATTCCAAACGCTGAGACTCTTCTACAGGAGGAAATAATTGCGGGTTATCGTGCATCCATACAGCAGTTTTTCGGGCTTTCACTTTCATTCGCATAGGTTGTGTCCAAACACGATGAAAGATTAAGACATTAAAGTTATCTTGGGTATTGAATTTATCAACTGACTGATAAACTACTCCCTTATATTCCCCTTCCATATCACCGCAGCGATTAAAAACAGTAACCTGGTAGCCTAATTTAACTAATTCTTGACTTAAGTAAATAATCGCTTCTTCACTTCCGCCAATACCTTTATTCACAGATTGAGGAGACCAATCTTCTAGATGAAATGGAAAATTGGAATAAATTACAATTGAGTTATTGTCCCAGTTCATATTATTTGACTCTTCCCAACTTTTGACATAGATATTGTAGAGTAAAATTAGATATTTGTCAAACAAATCCCATCAATCAAGAGGATTTAATTTTGTGTCACTGACTCACACAACATTGTTAAGGTCGTTTTTTGATTGATACACACTTTTTCTATGACTGTCATCACATCATCAGCAAATAACTGTGCTGTTCGATCGCTGATGACAGGTTCTACATAAATAAAGTTGCAAAATAACTGCTCATTGAGGGTGAGAACACCTAACCAAAAACAATCCCCACCAATATGTTGAGGAGTGGCAAAGTATAATTCCTTGATTTTTAGCTTTTCGGCTTTATATCGAAATTTAAATTTGCCTCGATTGGAAATTGCAAAAAGATTATTCCTTCCCATAGTATCTTCTTTACTCACCATAGAGTTAATAACGAGTTCCTTGATTGTATCTATGTCAAGATTACGTAATTTACTTTGTAGTAGTCTAGTTATATGGACACCGCTAATTAAAGAATCATGTATGCGGGATTTACATTCTCTAGCTAAATCCCAAAAAGATGTCTTTGGCTCAATTAACTGATTAAAACCCAGCACTGATATAAAACAACCGAGATTTTGATCTGTGATTTCAGGCTCACAATATTTTCTCAAATCTACAGGTAAACCATAGGAGAAATTTACCTGTGTATCTATTGATAGTAATTTGCCAGCAGCAAATAGCATAGCCGCACACATAGCACCATGCACAGTTGTTTTTTCTTGTTTGCATTTATCAATGAGTATCTTAGTTTTTTCTTGACTAAGCATTCGCGGTAACATCCGAGTTAAACGTTCGTGGGCCGATGCTTGATGTTCAATAATTAATTGTGGTGGTAGAGTGGGTTGTGCAGTTGCGAGTAGATGATTTTCCCTTGGTTCTTTACTGGGAATATTATAAGTAACTAAGGTTTCTATGGGAGGAATAAATTCTAGTGATTCTACAGGAAATATATTCTCTCCTTCCTGATTGTTTTGATAATAAAATAACAAATCATCAATAAAACGCATACATGATATGCCATCTACAATTCCATGATGAAAGGTAATAAGCTGTCGAGCATTTAAATTACATATTGTCTGTTCCCCGTTTCCCGTTTCCTGTTCCCTTTCACCAAATCCTCACACCCTATTTAAATGCACAACAGCTTAATCACTTCACAGCTATTTTGATGTTGATGAGAATACAAAAGAGTTAGGCGACACAGAGGATTATTGCCTGTTGTAAATTTTGTATGTAGTTCTTTTTCAGCAATTTTAATTGCTTCATTTTCATCTTGTTTGTATATAACTTGTACCGGAATTTCCGTTATTCCTGTCGATTGAAAATATAATCCATCCTCAGACTCAACAATGTAAACTTGGAGCATGGGATGACGCTGTTGGACTAATTTAAGAGCTTGTTTAACAAGCTCTGGTGTTAAAATTCCTTCCAGATAAACAACATTTACAATTAGTCCGCCTCCCACCTCATGGCTTAGCGCCATCGACATTTCTACCAAACCAAGTTTTCTGCTGAAAGATTTCATTTTGATTTTCTCTCATTTCAAAGTTTATCTACATTTCTGCAATTGCTCAAGTATCCAAAATTGAGTTGTTTGTAAGTTAGTTTTTTCATCAACGGCAGGTTCTTTAATTAGGCTCCCTAATTTCACAGTTTCATTTGTGTAACTAACTCAATACTTCGGACAGTTTTTGATTGTCAACGGCATAATTAGGGTTTGAGCCAAGTCACGACTCAGGAAAAATCAACGATTGCAGCCATTTTACCCCAAAGTGTCAGAACTATTGTAACTGACTCATCTGGGAGTGTGACAAAGAGGCCTAGGAACTACACTAAATAAGGGTTGCAGTTTGTATACCCTGTTGAGAAAAGCAAAGTTTATTGGGAGTTAGGTTCATTAATTCTGGCACATCTACTGAATATTGAGCCAGATAATGGACTCACAGATCTCCATCTCAAGCAGCGCCAAAGGTACTCCGTCTGCGATATTTTTTTCTGTTCTTTAGGGCGATATACATACAGCAGTTTTCGCGGTTATGAGGTACAATAGCAACCGCTAGCCAACCAATTTATTAAATGCTGAGGATTTATTAAATTTATGGCAACTGCTATTATTAGATGAATCATAGATGCGTAAGTTGGAGCGGGAGCATCTCAATGAAAGCAGCCAAGCCCAAAATTGGAGTTAGGAGCCAGGAGCCAGTAGTCAGGAGAAAAGAGTCAGAAGGAAGGAGGAAGAAGAAGTGTTGGCGTTGCTGAACTTTAGTATGAATGTACATTTTTTAATCTTTGCCGAAGACAGACTTTTTGTGCCTTGGAGTCTTTTCGTAGAACTTAATTCATACCGTCAATCAGCAATGCCGTTGAAGTTAGTAATGTGTTTGCCCGGGTTGCGCCTGAACAGAAACTGCGACTGGTGGAAGCTTTGCAGTCCAAGGGTGAAATTGTTGCCATGACCGGAGATGGGGTCAATGATGCCCCAGCACTAAAGCAGGCGGATATTGGCATAGCGATGGGGATTACAGGCACGGAAGTTGCCAAAGAAGCGGCGGATATGGTGTTGACCGATGATAACTTTGCCTCCATTGAAGCCACCATAGAAGAAGGACGCACCGTTTATGGCAACCTGCTGAAAACCATTGGGTTTATCCTACCCGTCAATGGTGGAGAAGCGCTGACCATATTGGTGGGAATCTTGGCGGGTACCACCCTGCCAATTTTGCCGATGCAGATTCTCTGGGTGAACATGGTGAGTTCCGTCGCCCTAAGTGCCACTCTAGCATTTGAGCCAAAATCGGCTGAGACTATGCAGCGATCGCCCCGCCGCCCCAATGAACCCCTATTAACGAAAAAATTGCTGTGGCGCATCCTGATTATTTCTATCTTCAATCTCATTGCTGTACTTGGCATTTTTGAATGGGCTTCACAAGCCACAGGTAATATTAATTTGGCTCGGACAATGGCAGTCCATACGCTGGTTTCCGCAGAAACCTTTTACTTATTGAGTATTAGCCAATGTATTCCATCTCTGTTTGCGTATTTAAAAGATCGCACTCAATAAATTGCTGTTATTCCTGCGATCGGTGTGGGTTGTGTGTTTATATTTCAAGTTTTCTTTAGCCAGTTGAGTTTCCTAAACCCGCTATTTGCTACCCAACCGCTTAGTTTTATCCAAGCTCTCATTTGTATCGGTGCAGGGATTCCAGTCATTGTGCCTGCTATGTTTTTAAAGCGGTTGGCTCCTCTTGCTTAAAGTGATAGCGATCGTCACTTTAATTGGTGCGGCTGGAATTTATGCGTTTGAGCGCGAACTTCCTAATCGATCGCGCTAAGCTGTGGAGCATTTAAATGAGTAACGAGGCTTGTATCGTGCGTCAGGAGTGCACACTTACGCGCTTATGCGGGAAACACTTCTGTAATGACGCACCCTACTATCGTCTTTTAAATGCCGAACAGCTTAGACCTGTGAATTGCTAACCTGGGATTTGAGCATGAGGTCGATCGCTCTCGATGCGATAGTAGAGAAAAGATTATGTCTGTCCAATTATAGATCACCTTTTACTCTAAACTCTTCCAAGCGAGAGATGATTTTTGATTTTTTGAAATTTACTATAATACTACCCTCTAACCACTCAAATAAAAAAATTAAAATAATGGAAAAAACAAGCCGAATAAATTCATGACAGGGAATCAAAAAACAACTTGCTCTAGGATAAATATCTGATTGCACTGTGCAATAGTGCCGACACTTTTTCTATAGTACCATGGCTAATCTTCTATGACTTTGAGCCACTTTGGATAATTAAATCAATGTCATGTCCACTCCTGACTTGCATTTAATTCGACTTTTTTATGTTCCTTGCCCTCTAAAGCTTGTAGTATCGTCCCCCAAAAATCCCCGCACTATTGAATGTTAACCTGGTTCTATTTATTACATTGACACGAGAAACTCATGGAAAACACATTGTTCGATCGCACATTCCGCGATAGCGAAGGTCAAATTGTTATAGCTCAGATGCCCAATCTACCACTGAGTGTCGGGATTGTAGCTAGTTTATTAACGCTCATTGTTACAACAGGTCAAATTAATTTAGGGTTGCAGCTAGTAGCCTTTGGCTCTTTGTTTACTTGGGCTTGGGAAGAATTATTTCAAGGCGTTAATTACTTTCGTAGAGCATTAGGTCTGATTGTGCTTGTTGGTCTAATTGTGGGGAAACTTCAATAATTAGGTAAGCATAATACCAATTTTTTATGAGGTTGCATAGAATCCGATCCCCCCTAGCCCCCCGCCGGAGGGGGGGACAAGATTCTTCTCAAAGTCCCCCAACAACCAGGGGGATTTAGGGGAATCGAGATATGTGCAACTTCACATTAAATTGGTATAAATCAAATCAATAAGGTATATAACCCTGGGAGCATCTCAATGAAAGCAGCCCAGCCCAAAATTGGATTTTTGAGGGAGGAGTTTTGAGGCTCTCTTGCTGCGGGGAAAGAGGAAGAAGGAAGGAGCCAAAATAAGTGTTTTTACAAATATGAGATGCTCCCTCCCGATCGCGGGCATGGTGATCAGTCTTCTGAAGATTGATGAAATGCGTGGCGAAAAGACAGAACAACCTTCTGGTTGATGAAGAAGCTAGTTGGCTTGAGGTTTCGGTTAAGATATTTTGTTTTAAGTCTCTGGGAGAGCAATTATGAAAGGTTTAAAGGGAAAAAACGCACTCATTACTGGAGCGAGTTCAGGCATTGGGCAGGCGATCGCCATTCGTCTCGCCCAAGAAGGTTGCAACATTGCCGTTAACTATCGCAAAAGCTTAGAAGAGGCAGAAGATACTGAAGAAATAGCTCTGCAAAAAGCCTGTGGACAAGCATCGGAATGCGGGGTTGAAACGCTATTAGTTCAGGGAGATGTCTCCAAAGAAGACGACATCCTTCGTATGGTGAATACTGTCATTGATAAATTTGGTAGTCTGGATATCCTAATTAATAATGCTGGGATTCAAACAGAAAGCGCATCCCATGAAGTGCCAACCGATGAATTCGATCGCGTGATGGCAGTCAATTTGCGAGGTGCATATCTCTGTGCGCGGGAAACCATTAAGCATCTATTGAGTGAGCAGCGCTCTGGGGTGATTATCAATATTTCGAGTGTGCATGAAATCATTCCTCGCCCGATGTATATCAGCTATTCCATCAGCAAAGGCGGCATGGGAAATTTAACGAAAACCCTAGCGTTGGAATACGCAAACCGAGGCATCCGCGTCAATGCTATTGCGCCCGGTGCAACAATTACACCGATTAATGAAAGCTGGACGGACAATCCAGAACAAAAGGCAGTAGTGGAAAGCCATATCCCAATGGGGCGGGCAGGCACATCGGAGGAAATGGCTGCAGCAGCGGCATTTCTGGCATCAGATGAAGCGGCTTACATTACGGGACAAACGCTCTATATTGATGGTGGATTGACCCTCTATGGTGACTTTCGCGAAGCTTGGTCTGCCTAAATTAACTCGGAGAAACTATTTGGAGGAAATAGGCGATCGCTGTCATTCGATTTTAGATTTTAGATTTTAGATTTTGAATTGGCCCACGGATAAATTCGGGGCCTTGAGGATTTTAGATTTTAGCTTTTGGATTGATTCCACAGATAAATCTGGGGCTTGTACCATCAAGAAATTCGCTTGTCATTTTACCTAAACAAGGATTTTTTTTGGGCGATCGCTTTCTTTACTCACCGGACACTAGACTAAAACGCACTAAGGTGTCATGCAGATATGATTGAACGTGGCAGCCAGGAAGGTATTGCGGAGGAGTTATACGGCAAAGATGTCAAGTAGTGGTATCTTGCTGCATAAAAATCCAATAATTTATTTAGGTGATGAAATTAACAGAGAAGAATCATCGCTCTCGCTGGCGTGAATACGCTCCAGCAATCAATAGTTTCTGCTATTAATGTAAGTCATGAAATTAATTAATTAATTAATTAATTAATTGTGTTGACATTTGATTCGGATTTGGGAGCGATTTCCGGGGGGAATTTTTTCCACTTTTGCCCTTTTTTCGTGGGCAAAAAATGGTATTTTCCAGCGCCAAGACGCTGTGAGCTATAGATGCCCGCATGGCCTGAAAAAAGGTAGCTCATCACACAAGCGATCGCCACAAACACCCCAGATTCTAGTCCAAAAAGTTCAATTCCCATTAAAGTAGCAGCGATCGGTGTATTTGCAGCGCCGCCAAAAACTGCCACAAATCCCATGCCCGCCAATAAAGGTGCTGGTAATGCCAAGATTAATGACAAAGCATTACCTAATGTGGCGCCAATAAAAAATAGAGGAGTAACTTCACCGCCCTTAAAACCAGCCCCTAATGTCAACGCCGTTAAACCTATTTTTGCCGCAAAATCCCAAGGTGGTAACTGAGTATAAAACGCATCGACAATGGTAGGAATACCAAGACCAATATACTTAGTTGAGCCGATCGCCCAAACAGTCAATGCCACAATAACACCGCCAATTGCAGGACGTAAAGGAGGGTAGGATATCTGGGCTTTAAAGAAGTGGCTAATTTGATGAGTTAGTTTCGCAAAAATCATCGCTACAATGCCGAAAATTATACCAGCTATAATTGCATAAACTAGCCCCATTGGAGTTATGCTTGGTACAAGCGGAGCGTGGCGGTATGCGGTGTGATGCAACCCCAGATTTAAGGTAATGCGATCGCCCACAACTGCTGCAACTAAACAGGGAAAAAGAGCATTATGCTTAATCGTACCAATCGCTAAAACCTCTAAACCAAAGATAGTTCCAGCTAAGGGAGTTCCAAAAACCGAAGCAAATCCTCCACTAATCCCCGCCATTAATAAAATTCGGCGCTCCCTGGGTTTAAAGTGGAATATTTTAGTCAACTGATCGGCAAGAGATGCCACAATTTGTAGGGCTGTCCCTTCTCGACCTGCTGAACCTCCAAATAAATGGGTTAAATCTGTCCCTAACAGCACCATAGGAGCCATTCGTAAGGGAATAATACTTTGGGGATGATGAATCTCTTCGAGTAAAAGATTATTTCCGGATTCTACTTTTTTGCCATATTTATGATAAATCCAACCGCTGAAGAATCCACCTAGCGGTAGTAAGGCGATCGCCCATAAATGAGATTCTCGCCAATTGGTTGCCCATTCTAAAGATGCGAGGAGAGCAGAGGAACCAAGACCGGACAGCATACCAACTATACAAGAAATAATGAACCACTTGCTGAGTTGCGGAATGATGGTGAACTGCTCAAATTGAGGGAGACGTTTCATAAGAAATGATTCTTTGGGGTAAAGTTAGGCTCGTTGCGAGCGAGCCTAAATCTGCGTTAAATATCGCCTTGATTATGAACCGCAGAGGGCGCAGAGGACACAGAGAGGGGAGAAGAGGATCAAGGGGATATAAAACCCATATTTGGTATTACTTGTAACTAGATTCTACCAAGATGACAGGAATAGGACTGCTTTCTAAGACGGCTTGAGAAACTGAACCTACTAGCACTTGTTCCCACGGTTGATGCCCTCGTTTCCCGATCGCAATATATGCCACTTGCCGAGCTTGCGCCACGCGGATAATCTCCTCTGGAACTGTACCAGAAAGACTCAGGAACTCATAGCGAATATCTGATAATATTCGTTGTGCTTGTTGTTGTAATTGTAAGTTTGTGCTTTGATCTCCCACATTATCTACATACAAAACAATCACATCCCCATCACTGCGCCGAGCTAAGTCTGCGGCTTTAGTTAAAACATCTGTTGTTAGGGGGGAAGCGTCTACTGCGGCGAGAAAAACTGGACGACCGAAAATAGCTACTTTGGTAGGGTCAACTTCGCCTTTTTCTAATAGTTTGGGGGCAAAAGTGGGAATTGCCCAAGCACCCAAGGGAGCTGTTACTAAAATTGAGAGGGCTGCGATCGCCAAAATCGTCTCGCCACCAGCAATGCCCTGAGCTAGGGGAATTGCCCCAATTGCCGCCTGTACCGTTGCCTTAGCGGAATTTCCTGCTAGCAAAAACAGCCGTTCTTTCCCAGTCCAATTACTACCTAAAGTGGAAAGATACCAACCGAGCGATCGCCCAATCAGAGTCCCGATCGCCAACACCAACAGACCAACCAGCAAGGTATTGCCTAATACATTAAGTTGAATACTGGCTCCCAGCAGCACAAACAAAATAATTTCGGCGATCGTCCACAAACTGTCAAAGCCACCCCGCAATCTTCGTGCTAAAGGCACATCCAACTCTATCAGGAAAAACCCCGCCGCCATGACAGCTAAATAGCCAGAGAAAACCGGAATATGTTCGGCTGATACTACCAGCCCTAGGGCAAAGCCAGCAGCCACTAGGGAGTCCTGAACCGCAGTTTGAGTCCAGTTTTGGTTGACTAATAGTGACACCAAAAGTCGAGCAGCAACCCATCCCAACAGCACCCCCAAGGTAATTTGGATGATGATTTGAAATGGCAGCAATTGCAGAGGGCTGAGGGTGATTCCTCCCAGCAGGGTAATGGCTGTAGCTTTCCCTTGGGACAGAAATGCTAGCAGTAGGCTAAACACTAGCAAAAGCAATACATCGGACAAGGCACTTCCCGTCAGAATCGCATCGGGAATTCCTTTTTTTACTCCCCAACCTAAACTTTTTAACCGCAGCATCCCGGGAACAATTACTGCTGGAGATTCCGCGCCAATGATGCAGCCTAGCAGTAGCCCCGTCAAAAAATCAAACTGAAGTAGCCACATCGCAGCGACAGCAATAGAAATAGCCTCGCAAGCTGCTGGCAGAAAGCCTAATCGCAGCGCCACGGTTCCTTGTTGGGATAGCTTTTCGCGATCGAGTCCTAATCCCGCCTTCATCAAAATCACCATCACGGCAATGGTGCGAAGGGAATTCGCAGCGGCCAAAACCTCTGGGCTAATGACATTCCCCAGTTGCGGGCCTAATAAAATGCCCACCAGCACCATACCTACGAGTGCTGGAGCTTTCAGCCGTCGAGCAATCTGCCCGACAAAAAAGCCCATTAATAAAATCCAGATCATACTTTCTAACATCACGCCACCTTGAAGCTGAATGGAGAAACGTGACTTGTAGGGGAAAGATCGATCGAGGCATCCGCACCATCCTACCCTTCCGCCACAAGTCGGAACAGTAGGAGCCATCAGCCTTTTAAACGTTATGAAGATTATTAATAACGCAGGGCGGTTTCGGCGAGCTCCATCGCCATCATTACTTTTATACCACTATTGAAGCTGATAAGCTGTTCGGCATTTAAAAGACGATATTATGGTGCGTCAGTACAGAAGTGTTTCCCGCATAAGCGCGTAAGTGTTCACTCCTGACGCACCCTACAAGCCTCGTTAGTTGTTTAAATGCTCCACAGCTTATTCCATTTCCGTGCCTCCCGGAATGCCTACCCTTGTTCATAGACTTCGACGGTTTGAACCTATCTTTTTGGGATGGAAACTAGCTCATATCCTGGAAGGAATGCTATAGCAATCCTTCCAGGATTCTTACAAAGATGTAGGGGTAATGCCTTTCTTTGCCTACCCGGCTCCATGGGGGCAACCACGGGGGGTTTGCCCCTACAAGAATTACACAAATGATGCGAGCGAGGATTGCTATAGGTAATTGAGAACGGTGCAATATCTCAGTTATATTGGATTTTGCCCAAAATTAAATAACTTTCCTTCTCCTAGCTTTTTATCAATTTATAAGGGCGATAGTTTGCCTAATTTCGCTCGATCGCCTCGCAGCATCTGCCACCTTCAAAGCGTACAAACTACTGGCAGTATTCACGTACAAAGGCGTACCGTTTGACAAATATTCCAACACCATATCGGTGTCTTTGGCAAATAAACCGCGCCGCGTTCCTACTTTGAGGTTGCGCCGATTTTCTCCCTGAATTAATTGACCTGATTCGGGAGTAAAAACCAGCGTTCCTGTTTCTCCGTAGATGGTAAAAATGTTTTCCGACTGCCAAAAAGTCTCTCCTTTTCCATAAACAGCTTCAGCGACAAGGCCATTGGCAAAGCGCAACTGTGCGTTGCACAAACAAGCTTTGTAGAAATCCGGCTGACTGTCCCAAAATTGAGCTTGACAGTTAACGCTTGCCACTTCCCCGAACAAATCAGTAAATCGGTGCAGTCGCGAAATTGCACCAACTAACGGAAAGCCAAAGAGGGAATGTTGATAAGTCCACCGCTGCGCCGCTGGATGTTGAGGAGTCATAGTAATGTAGCGGGCGTAAAAAACTTTACCGATTAAGGGCAAAGATTCTTTGATTGCTTGGTGCAACCCGCCTAACAGTTCGATGTGTTCGATGTGGAGGAGTTTTTGCTTTTGGGCGGCAAGTTCGATCGCCCTTTCTGCTTCAGATACGTCTAAAGATAGAGGATATTCCACCACAACGTGCTTGTCATTTTCGAGCGCGGCCAGGACGATCGCCCCGTGATCCCGGTTCACCGTACAGACAATCACCAAATCTAAATCGTCTCTTTCTACCAGCTTGCGCCAGGAAACCGCAGCTTCTGCCCCGAAGCCTTGACAAAATTCTGCGGTTTTCTCCGGGGTGTGGCCCGCAACCGCTACCAAGTGCGATCGCCCATCAGCTTGAATTGTCTCGGCCCTCAACTTAGCGGCAAAACCAGTACCCACAATTCCCACGCGAATTGGAGAATTAACCGAAGAACCAAAGCGAGTATCAATATTAGTCATGGGATTTGAGATTTAAGATTTTAGATAGTTACAGACTTGCGCTGCTGGGGTTTAGGG
The DNA here is from genome assembly GCF_036702355.1 of Microcoleus sp. D3_18_C4. Classification (NCBI taxonomy): domain Bacteria; kingdom Bacillati; phylum Cyanobacteriota; class Cyanophyceae; order Oscillatoriales; family Microcoleaceae; genus Microcoleus; species Microcoleus sp. D3_18_C4. Next base: position 109,275 of record NZ_JAUBTF010000006.1, on the reverse strand, counting down.
TTCTATCGCCCCGATTTTAAGCTGTGGTTGTGGTGCGATTTATTCGATCGAGCCTTCAACACCCAAGTTTTGATGCGATCTAACTATACATTTCAGTGCCTGCTGGGACTTGCCTTGCACCAAGTCTTGCGGAAACTCGATCGACACACCGCATACCAACAACGTGGTTTTTGTGCTGTAGGGCTCAAAACAGGATTTTTCCTGGAAACCGGATTATTTCGCGCAAGTCTTGCGGCAACAGTATCACAAGGCTGGACCCAAGATAGGTATAAGTAATCAAGATGAAATTAGAAAAAGTTATAACTAATCCCATTCAAATGTTTTGTAAATAAGTGTGTCAACCTCCCTTCTATCCCCTACTATCATAGAGGGAACGAACCTAAGACCTAACCTCAAAGCTAATAGAGCCTTGAAGTTTGCATTAGGAAAAATTATCAATCTTGTTGAATTTTTGAGAGGATTTAGTGCATGGCAACTTACAAAGTTACCCTCATCAGCGAAGCCGAAGGAATTAACCAGACCATTGACGTTGATGACGATACTTACATTCTTGATGCTGCAGAAGAAGCAGGACTCGACCTCCCGTACTCTTGCCGCGCTGGAGCTTGCTCCACCTGCGCCGGCAAAATCACCAAAGGCGAAATTGACCAATCCGACCAATCTTTCTTGGACGACGACCAAATCGAGGCCGGATTTGTCCTCACCTGCGTCGCATATCCTAAGTCTGACTGTACGATCGAAACTCACCAAGAAGAATCGCTCTACTAAGAAAGGACGCTCTGCGTGATACCCTAAGAAACCCGGTTTCTCGTTTCCAGAATTAAGCTGAAATACGGCAATTATGTTAAGAAACCGGGTTTCTGTGTCTAACATTGCAACAAAGCCGCCAGCAGTCTGTCACTCCCAGCTATGAATTCATAGCTGTTTGAGCAGATAGCTGACCAAATAATTTTAGATTTTAGATGGCAGATTTTAGATTAACTGTGAAACCAATCTAGAATCCAAAGTCTAAAATCTAAAAGTTTTACGGCTGATATTTAGTCCGCAAAGGCGGGCTTTGTTTGTGTAGTGGGGAATTAAATCGCCGCCTCTTATGCCGAGTGCGATCGACTATTCGCGCCAAAATGTAATGTTATCGCTGAGCGGCACAACTTGAGCGCCGGGAAAATAAAAGCTGAGAATTTGAGATCCATTCCAGCCCAAATTAGCCAAATTGTAAGAACCAGTCTGACTCATTCCCACTCCGTGCCCGAAACCGCCTCCGACAAAAGCATAACCGTTGAGAGTTTTGTCTGGATTGTAAATTGGTTCTAGGTAAAAAAGCGTGCTAATCGGCGGGTAAAAAGCATTGCGAATCTCGTCTTTGTCGATATCGATGGGGCCCAAGTCAGTTTGAACCTTCATTTGCAAAACTCGACCTGCGGGCGACCTTTCTACCACTTCCACCTGAGTGACAGTTTTCAAATTAGCCATCGGGTGCTGTTTCTTCTGAAGATACTGTTTGAGAAATCCACCAATCGCTGTCAAAGAAGCGGGTTCGCGCCACCGAAAAGTGTCTTCTTTTTCCTCATTAAACCCTTTTTCCAAACTGATAAAGCGACGGAAATTGTTTTCGTCAGACAAACTCTGCTTGGACAAATCCCAAATATTATTAGGCGAATCGACGATCGATCGCAAATATGGACGTTCCGCGCCCTGCCACACATCGTTAAAAGAGGCTGTCACACCGCCGCTAGACGCGGAATAGAGTGCGTCTACTAGCTGATTTTCGTAAGCTAGCACCAAACCAGTCGTTTGGGCGATCGCCTTATCACTTTGCGGGTAAACCTCGGTTAAACCGTGATAAACTTGGCAGTTAACATCAGCGCACAACTCATAATTATCCACAGCAAACCGGCGCAAATTTCTCAGGGCGTAGGTTCTCGCCAAAATAGTTTGAGCGACAATCGCAGCGTAAGGCGAAAAAGCCCCTATTTCGTGAGGAACAACACCCCGCAAATAAGTTTCCGTCAGCACTTTATTTACCAAAGTATAAGTGCCGTAAGAATTTTTTTGCAGGTGCAAACTGCCGCCATAACGGCGAGTTTGTTGAATAGCTTTTTCGGGTTCAATGGCTGTCGCCTCTTGGGTAGTTTGTTCCAATACCTCAATCACATTTTTCCCCGCCGTCACATCCAACTCATTGCGGTTGAAACGAAAGCCGTTTAAAACCCAAAATGCCTGGGGTACTTGTTTAAAAACTTTGGAATCCAAAAAAGCTGTTGTGTTCCCTTGAGCTTGCAAACTTTGCAACAGCCAGCGCCGCACCAAAGGAGAGTTATAAACATCTCTTTTCGCCCAAACTTGCCAGCGCAAAGGTTGAGCAATTTCTACTTCTATTCCCTGGGCGCGCCACTGATTGGCGCTATCTTCTGCACTCTCGAAACTGCGGTGAGAACTTAGTACCACTCGTTCTTCTACTAAGGGCGATTCCAGCGGTTTTGGGGCTATTTCTAACTTGACGCTAGCAGCAGTTTTGGTTTCTATGCCTTGAGGAGTTTTGTAACGCAAAGTTAAGCTGTCGCCCGGTAATGCTTTCAGCGTCAGTTTGTCGGTTGCTTTCGTGCCAAACCGCTGCACTACGCCGATTTTGATGGGTCTATTTTGGGAAGTTTGGGCGTATCCCGCAGCGCTGAAAAGAGGAAACAGGCACAATGCGGTGAAAACAGTGCTAGAAACGCAGCTAAACCATTTGTAATTGGGAGTTGGAGGTGCTTGAGCGAACACGGTTATCTGTCTCGCGATAGTTGAAATTGGGGGATTTTTGATTGTACGTTAGCACATTTGGCCGCTGCTAGACGCGGATTCCGGAAGATTAGGTGGTTTGGTTCGTTAAACCGATAGTCCGACAGGGGTTGAAACCCCTGCCTCCAAGCAAAAGTCCTCTAAAAGAGGACTGAATAATTCATTAGTCCTCTTTTAGAGGACTTTCGCTATAAGCCCCGTGGAATTCATTCCCTGGCGGACTGCCGGGTGGGCGGGAGGAATGGCGGACAAAAAGCTTAAGTTGACACCCCTTGGGCACTGGCGGTTTCCTGGCTGTGGGTAATATTAATTCCGATGCTACCGAATTTGAGATGAAACGCAGTAATCGCAAAAGTTGGGGGAGCTTTACATCCTGTTAAACGCTAAAGTTTATTTGCACCTACCGACTGATTGGCTAATCATTTTTTCTGAGCGCTAATCTCATCGCAGAGGTGTTTATCGCTTTCATCAGCATTATTCTGCAAATAGTCGTGCAGCCAATCGCAGCCTTGCACCAGCATTTCATCTAAACTTTTAATTCGCCACAACCGCGCTGTATTGTCGCCTGATGCCGTAGCGATGTATTTGCCGTCGGGACTAAAAGTGACACTCCATACCGAATCTTGATGTCCTTTAAATTCCTGTATCAGCTTCCCTGTTAAATCCCACAACCGGGCTGTTTTGTCGTTTGATGCCGTAGCGATGTATTTGCCGTCGGGACTAAAAGTGACACTCCATACCGAATCTTGATGTCCTTTAAATTCCTGTATCAGCTTCCCTGTTAAATCCCACAACCGGGCTGTTTTGTCGTTTGATGCCGTAGCGATGTATTTGCCGTCGTGACTAAAACTGACACTCTCTACCGAATCTTGATGTCCTTTAAATTCTTGTATCAACTTACCTGTTAAATCCCACAACCGGGCTGTTTTGTCCCTTGATGCCGTAGCGATGTATTGGCCGTCGGGACTAAAACTGACACTCAATACCTCATCTTGATGTCCTTTAAATTCCTGTATCAACTTACCTGTGACATCCCACAACCGGGCTGTTTTGTCTGCTGATGCCGTAGCGATGTATTGGCCGTCGGGACTAAAACTGACACTCCATACCGAATCTTGATGTCCTTTAAATTCCTGTATCAGCTTACCTGTTAAATCCCACAACCGGGCTGTTTTGTCGTTTGATGCCGTAGCGATGTATTTGCCGTCGGGACTAAAACTCACACTCAATATCGAATCTTGATACCCTTTAAATTGCTGTATCAGCTTCCCTGTGACATCCCACAACCGGGCTGTTTTGTCCCTTGATGCCGTAGTTATGTATTGGCCGTCGGGACTAAAACTGACACTCAATACCCCATCTTGATGTCCTTCAAATTCTTGTATCAGCTTGCCTGTTAAATCCCACAACCGGGCTGTTTTGTCCCTTGATGCCGTAGCGATGTATTTGCCGTCGGGACTAAAACTCACACTCCATACCCATTCTTGATGTCCTTTAACTTCTTGTATCAACTTACCTGTGACATCCCACAACCGAGCTGTTTTGTCCAATGATCCCGTAGCGATGTATTGGGCGTCGGGACTAAAACTGACACTCAATACCCAATCTTGATGTCCTTTAAATTCTCGTATCAGCTTGCCTGTGACATCCCACAACCGGGCTGTTTTGTCCCTTGATGCCGTAGCGATGTATTTGCCGTCGGGACTAAAACTGACACTCAATACCTCATCTTGATGTCCTTTAAATTCCTGTATCAACTTGCCTGTGACATCCCACAACCGGGCTGTTTTGTCTGCTGATGCTGTAGCGATGTATTTGCCGTCGGGACTAAAACTGACACTCCATACCCAATTTTGATGTTCTTTAAATTCTCGTATCAGCTTGCCTGTGACATCCCACAATCGGGCTGTATGGTCTCGTGATGCCGTAGCGATGTATTTGCCGTCGGGACTAAAACTGACACTCAATACCCCATCTTGATGTCCTTTAAATTCTTGTATCAACTTACCTGTGACATCCCACAACCGAGCTGTTTTTTCCTCTGATGCCGTAGCGATGTATTTGCCGTCGGGACTAAAACTGACACTCCATACCCCCTCTTGATGTCCTTTAAACCGGTTTTGTTCTCGGATGTTGTCGAGAATCTGGTTGAGGGCAATCTGGGGAGTAGATATCGGGTAATCAGCAAGGGAACAAACGTCCTTGACTGTAGCTTTGAGTTCTTTTCCAGTCTTCACGGCAGAGATTAAAGCATCTATTTGGTTATTGTGCAACTCAAACTGTCTCAAAGCATCACTGGCAGATCGCTCTAATTCAGTCAATTTCTGTGCTGTTTCTAACAACTCTTCTGCTTGCAGCCGCGCCTCTGCTAATATCTGATTTTCAGCTTCAGTCTGCTTGAGTTTTTGGCGTAATTCTAGTAATTCCGCACCCCGCTGTTTGCGGATAAAAGGCACTAAATAATCGTGGACAAGTTGGTAACGTTCAATCGGAGTTGCTGGCACTTCTAACACCAATCCCGATTTAACGACAATCTCTAAAACCAACGGTAATCTTTTTGACTCTTTTCCTAAATCTGCTGCTAACTCAGCCAGAGTTTTCTGAGGACGAGTATTGTCTTCATCCGTCAGCAAGTACAAGACAAGTTCGGCAATATCTTTATTCTCCTGGCCGCAGTCGGCGATAACTTCTGCTAAAAATTCCTCAACCAGTTTGACCTTAGCCTGACTGCCTAGTTGCTGATATTCACTCAGTTGAGTAATCTGCCTTTTTTCCAGTTGCATTCCCACGACTTGAAGTTCGATCGGCCGTACTTCTCCCACTTCACCTGCTAAATCTGCTACCAGTGCGTTTGCCAAATCATCGTCCAAGTAAAATTGAGATCCTTTTGTTAAAGTTTGAACAATAGCTTTCGCATCTGGAATTGAGAAATTTCCCAAGTAATAGCAGATTTTTTTCGTAAGAATGTCGTTGTCAATAATTGATAAATTGGTGGCGCGATTGAACTCTAACAAGTAGAAAAGATAATCTTCCCGCAGCGACAGGATAATTTTGAGGTCGCTAATCTGATTTAAACATTCAGCCATAAAATCATATAACTCTCGCCTACCAATTGGATCTCGATAAGAAAAGAAAAATTCCTCAAACTGGTCAAAGATTAATACAGTTAATAAATTACGCTCTTGATTCAGTCGCAACTGTTTTAAAATAGCTGTTGGAGTGTCGATCGCCCCTGACAAATTCACAGCTTTTAATTGTTCAATTCCTGCTTTCAAACACTCACCGCAATCCCTCGCCCAATCATGATATGATTGCAATAAAATAGGCAATATGTCCCGCGCTTCAAAAGTTGTCAGTTGCAGTGCCGGAACTAACCATGCCTGAATTATCGAACTTTTTCCTACCCCTGATTGTCCGTGAACGATCGTCAGCTTGCAAGCAGGTGTACGTATCCGTTTACTTATCTCTTTAATATCGCGCGATCGCCCGGAAGCTGCTTCAATTTCCTCAACAATTTCGGCTTTTGATTTACCGGATTCTAAACCGCTGTCAATTATTTGTTGCGGCGACTGCAAGCGGCTGGCACCAATAAAAGCTTGCAACCCATATTTGCTTTTAACTGCTTGTTGTTCGAGTTTGATATCAAAGGCTTTTAAATATTCGCCTTGCTCAAAATAGAGAGTTTTCAACTCTTCTAAAATCCTCAGATAAAGCTGGACATCATCTTGAGGCTGGGTAATTACTTTTGCTTGTGTTAAAATTTCTATAATCTCAAGAGGGGAAAAAACTGACTGACTCCCCCCCTTAGCAAGGGCGGGCTGGGGGGGGTTAACTGTCGAACAGGGGATAAGATTTCGCTGCCCTTTTGCCAAAAGTAGCAGATACAAACCAGTCTCTTTTTTATTTATTCCTGCTTGTTCCAAAACCGACAATGCTAATTTAGCCGATTCGCAAGCTTTTTCCCACTGAGATTGTTGCAGTGCCACCTCAGCCAAAAAGCCGTAATCTTCAGCTATTTGACTCAGAGTGCCGTAATTTACGTGAATTTTTAATGCTTTTTTAGCTAAATTTTCCAACTCTTCCCAAGCTTGTAAAAGTCGCAGCACTTCGCAGAGTTCGCTAATACATTTGGCAGCTAAATCATGTCGCAGCACTGGCTCAAAAATCTCCAGAGATTGCTGTAAATACTTTCTAGCTTCTTGCCAATAACCTTGATTTCCAGCCCGGTGCAATTCAGCTTTGCGGTTGTAAGCTTCAGCAATCTTCTTGCCGACAATTCCTTGTCTTTCTAACTGGTGATTTTGCTGCCAAAATGTCAAACTTTGCTGATAATGTTCGAGTGCTAAATCTATTTGATTTTTCTTAACTTCAACTAAACCGCGAATAAATTGCCAACTAGCTTGCAATTCCGGGCCTAATGCTGCATTTAGCAGGTCATTCTCCAACAACTCAATTTCACAGTCATCTAACTTGAAATTCTCAACATCAGCAAAAGTCTGGTCTGCTTTTTGTCGCAAAAAAATCCTCAAATCATCGGGCGACATCGTAAACTGAATTGGAGGAGGAGCCCAAGACTTCAAATCATTCGCCGATCGACTGAATTTAGACAGTACGGAATCCGTCACCCATAATATCAAAGGAAAAGCAAAATCTTGCTTGAATTGATCTCGCGCTCTATTAGCCCCCGCTAGCAGGTCATCAAGAGCAACCACCGATTCGATACCGACAATTATTAAAGCTTTCGGCGGTTGCTCTTGGACGGCATTGAGAATGGTTTGATAAAGTGTTTTGGTAGCAGGTTCGAGGGCTAATTCTTGATATTCAACAGTCGAGCGATCGCGCAGCTTTTCCAGCATTGCAGAACGCAAGGTAGCATAATTGCAGCGCACTAGAGTTAAAGAAAACTTTCCTTGAAAGCGGGCGAGCGTCCTTACTAAAATAGAGAGCGATCGCTCATTTTCTGCTGCAATATCTTCGGCTAGATTTGAGTTTACCATAATCTCACGAATTTTGCTGCTGCCACAGCTTAAATTTGTCAGTTTCCATCAACAGCGGATTCAACGCAAACCAATTTCCTTGAGGGTCTACATATTCAAAAACCCACAGGTTTCGCAGCAAATCTTGGTATTCTTTATCTCCATTAATGCTTTGTTCTTTCACCACCTTAAAAAGTAATTTCCACTCATCATTATCAATGCCATTCCTCAGAGTGTCGCGGGAACTGCGAATCACTGATTTCAACACATTTTGCGAAATTGGAGGATCATCTTGCTGCAAGCAACCAAACAGCATCCCCATCAAATTTCGCAGATGACCTCCGCTGACGCGACACAATTCATCTAAAGTTTCAGGAGTGTCAAAAACTTCGGTAATTAATGTGATATGTTCCTCGGTTGGCATATCGGGAAAAGCCCGCGACATCACCATGCGCCGCAGCAAATCCATCCCCTCAACACATTCGCTGCCGTCTCTCTTCTTTACTGGTACCATTGGCAAAACTTTTGGGTCAACTCCGCCTCCCAAGCGATTTTTCAAAATTTCACTTTCATTGCCAAAAATCAATCCCAGCGGCAGGGTATAAACTAAATGGCAATTCAGTTGCCGCAACTGATCGCCCCGGTCAATAAAGATATATTCTGGCAACAGTCGCCCCGCTGCATTGGGTCGAGAAACTATCCTGTCTAAGTTGTCAACAATCACCACCAATCCTTTTTTACCCCGCTGCTTTAGCTGATTAATTGCTACATCAATAATTTCTTGATTAATCAGTTCTAACATTTTATTAGCTTGCGGTTCCATGTACTGTCTCAGTTTAGATCGCAAGTCGGGATTACTTTTGGTTTTGGCAGTAATTTTGGCGATGCCTAAAGGCAGAGAGACTTCCAGATTTCCGTCTGTATTGCCCTTATATTTGCTGCCAAAAAGTTCTCCTTCAGCTTCTAAAGTCACAGGGGTCTGTAAAAAATCCCAACTATTTTTTAAGAATTCTTTAAAGCGCTGGGGCTGCAAGGAAATTTTGCCCTCTTCCAAGCTTTGGGTGACTCGCCGTGCGATCGCTAACATGATATCTGTCAAATCGAGATCCATTTCATCGAGGTCTTGTGTTGACTCGAAGTAAACTACATGAAACCCCTCATCTGTCAACTCTTTTTCCAGTCGCGACAATTCAGTAGACTTGCCGCAACCAATATGTCCGCTAAATAATTGGCAAGTCGGTTTATCTGGTGACACGCGGGTAATTGTTCGTTTGAGTATGTTAATGATTTTCCCGCCGCGCACCTCAGCAAAATCAATGTAGTAGCGCCGATCTTCGGCATAGCCCAATATCAGGGAGCGACTGGGGTTGCAGGCGTCGCAGAATCGCTCAAAATCTAGGTTCATAAAATTTTCTAAATTAGTTTTTGTAGTTATTGTAGGGTGGGTCAGGGCTGAATGTTTTTACTAGAGACTAAACATTTTTCCGGCTAACCACCCTACTGTTAGTTAGCTGACCACCCATACGTCGAAGACTATTAGTGTGAACCTGGATGCTGTTTCCAATATTGGTAGGCGGCATAGGCTAGGGTGACAGCGCCGGTCACAATGGCCGCTTCATCAACCTCAAATTGCGGGTGATGGAGGGGATAGTTCGGTTTGTCAGTCAGTCCCACTCCTAAGCGAAACATGGTTCCCGGTGCGTGTTCTAAGTACATCGAAAAATCTTCCGCGCCGAGGGATGGTTCTGGTAAAATTTGGACGCGCGATCGACCTAAAGCTTCTAAAGCCGCAGTTTCGACTAATTGCGTGAGTTTTGGGTCGTTTTGGACTCCCGGCACGCCGCGCTTGTAGGTGAGTTCGTACTTAGCGCCGTAAGTCCCGCAAACGCTAGAAACAATTTGTTCGATCCAAGCCGGCAGGTTTTCGTGGGTTTCCGGATGGAGCGATCGCACGGTTCCCAATAATTTTACTCGATCGGCAATTACGTTCGGCGCTCGTCCGCCGTTAATTTGCCCGATCGTCAAAACCAGTGGCCTCAAAGGATTTTGCGTGCGGCTAATTGCCTGCTGCAAGGTGGTAATTATCTGAGAAGCTATCCAAATTGCGTCGATCGCCTCGTGGGGACGCGCACCGTGGCCTGATTCGCCCATCACAATCAATTCTATGTCATCTGCCGCCGCCGTCAGTGCCCCGTGGCGGATACCGATGCAACCGCCGGGAATCGTGGGGAAAACGTGCACTCCGAGGATGCCGTCAACATCTTGCATCGCGCCATCTTTAATCATCCATTGAGCACCTTGGGCAATCTCTTCCGCCGGCTGAAACAAGAAGCGGACGTGACCGGGCAATTTTTCCCCTAGCTGAGACAATATCATGGCTGCGCCCAAACCGACGGTGGTGTGGATGTCGTGGCCGCAGGCGTGCATCACTCCCTCGTTGCGGGAGGCAAATTCTAAGTTAGTGCGTTCTTGAATCGGCAAAGCGTCCATATCGGTGCGAATTGCCAGCCACCGGGACTCGTTGCTGTGGCCTTTGATTTCGCCGAGCACTCCTGTTTTGCCGATTCCTTCGATCGCGCGGACTCCGCTGGAAGCGAGAACTCCGGCTACGTAGGCGGCGGTTTGATATTCTTGGCCGCTGAGTTCGGGGTGGGAGTGGATGTGGCGGCGAATTTCGATTAAGCGGGGTGCTAGGGTGGCGGCTAATTCTTGGATGCGGGGAAGCATGAATTTACTTGGGGAGTGCGTTAATTAACTAAGGTAACGCAGATGCTTGGGGTTGAACCCGCATCAAGGGTGATTCTCGCTTAACAGGCTTTCCGGCCTGTTCCAGCGGATTAATCATCTTTGGATTCTTTGGATTCATTAAACTTGCCTTCCTTCTGCGCTCTTTCGAGTCCTTCTTCCACCAAAAGTAATGCCATTTGGGAAATCGAACGACGCTCAATGCTCGCCAGTTTTTCTAACTTCTCCTTGATTTCGGGCGGCGGGTAAAAGGCAACTCTGGGAGATTTTGCAGGACTCACATTGTTTGGGGGTAGCGTGTTAACGATGTTATTTTAGCTGACTGCAAATTTTTTAGAGTTTTTTTAACCCAAGGTAGCACACCACAATCTAGTTTAGGCTATGGCAATCTAAACACCCAAAAACCAAACCCCACTCCAACACAAAATCAACGGCCCGACAGGTTGGCAGTTGAGAATGACTCATCAGCGTAGAGATCAAAGGTTAATTGCTGCTGGGTTCATCTTCTGTAGTCTTTTTAGCCAAATAAGCATCTACAGCTTCAGAGACAATCCGACTTACGAGATTGCTGACTGTCCGGTCTTCTTTCTTGGCCCAATCTTCCAAGACGTTGTAGGCGTTTGGAGGAACGTAGCTGGTGACTCGTTTTAGGTTTTTTGCTGGCAAGTTAGGCAACTGGGAATTTACTTCATACATCGATCGTACTTTCTTTGTACGCCTCTTGCATAGTGACACACGGTGTGATACCGTGTAAATAGTCAAACACAAAACCCCCACCGGTCAGAGTTGCAATCGTTCGGTGGGGGCTTGAACTCCCATATTTAGGAGGAAACTCTATGATATCACCGCCAAAGTCAGTTCCCGAACTGCTCCGGGAAGAAATTCCTGATGTACCTCAAGGTAAGCAACCGATCCGTTTGCTGTTGTGTGGCGTTCCCAAAGCGGTAGACAGCATCGTTAATCTGTTGCACGTTTTAGGTTTTGCAGAAGTTGGGGAATGGAGCCCGCCTCTACCATCGCCGATAGCGGGTGAGGTGATTCGGATTTTAACCCGTTACTGGAAAGAGTAATCTTTGAGGGCGATCGCACGTTTTTTTGTGAAGTGCGATCGACCCTTAACTCAATTCCAAAAGTTGGCTCAAAAATTCAATAAAATTTGCCAAAGCCGGAACCTGCTGCTGTGTCTGTTCGCTCACCCAATTATTATCAGCAATACTTGCTGTATTAGTTTTGCCGGGTTTGAGAACGCTGACAACAGTAGCCACTAAAACTTTTTGTCTATCGAAATTTTTCCATTTTAAAGCTTTTATATCTGATTGTGAGAACTCATTTAGATATGAACTAGCTTTCTCCATGTACGCGGGATAAGCTATCTGTCCGCACTCGCACAGTAAAGTATCTAAAACACCTTGCTGCTGATTGTCTGGCAAAACATAGATTCCTGTACGCGGGCTATTAGTATCTACAACACCAGGGTTAACTGGAAAATTAGGAAAATAACTGCGGAACTTGTTAGAATATGTTGCGACAATGTGATCGGGAGTTGATTTGTCACAATCGGCAACTATCCCGAATGCTGCCAAGTTTGTTTGATACTCAGAATTAGCAGACAAAATGTCATCCAAATTAGTCACAATATTGCTTCCTTCGCCTTCATAAATTGCTACCGATAGGCTCTCTGTGAACAGAATAGAAGGCATATTAAGACGTTTGTACAAGCTTCCTTGTTTGGGATACTTAGGAATAAATTTGTGCCAGAATTTATCAAATTTACTTTCCAATTCTTTTGACATATCCAATCTTGTCAACTTATCCAATTTATCCCACTCTTCCCGAAAATATTTAAAACCCAAAAGCTTGAGAACCTTGCCGACAAATGCCTGATCGTGCGGGCCTTCTACTCCAATAATGGCATATCTCACACGCGAACCTCCAGACCTAAATCCTCCCGCAATCTTTGCAATCTTTCCCGTTCAATTCTAACGGCTTTAGTTTGTGACTCCTGTTTCTCTAAACGATAAAGAACTAAGTCCGTCTCCGTATCGCTAGCATCCAACATCGCATCAACTGTTTCTAAACTGTGAGTAGTTGCAAATAACTGAACATTCATTTGCTTGCACCACTGCACAATCCAAGCAAATGAACTGCGAAGTGCTTCAGTATGAATTGCTGTTTCTATCTCATCAATTAGCAAAACTCCACCTCTGACTTTTGTCAGTGTTAGAGCAATAAATAGCAAGCGACGTACTCCATCACCAAAAGAACTTAATGGTGAAATACCCACCTGTTTGTGGTCAATATAGAGACTGCTACGATTGCCGCCATGCGAGAGAATCACTAAATCAATAATTCCTGAATCCATCACTTGCAATAGCTTAATCACTTCCGGCTTAAAACGCTGAAAAATAGCTTCTGAGAGCAAGCCAACTTGTGACTGTTCTATGCGGTGAGAAAAAGGTGTCACAGTATCAACTGACAGCATTGCATCTGAGCGAATTCGCCGATTTGTTAAACGCTCATTTTCCCAAATTTCAAAAAATTCAGATAATTCATTTGGTGAATCCGATATAATAGCTTTCAGCTCTATTTCTGCACCTCGCAGAGTATTATCAAATCCAAGATCGTCTGAGGATTGACTTTCGTCATCATCCGATAATTCCACTCCCTCAAATTCTTGGTAAATTGCCCTCGACTCTCTCACTAGAAACTTACCATTACCAGAAACACGAGTTTCCATTTGGTAAAAATCCAATTGTTCTTCTTCTTTCTTTTGAGGAAACAGCCATTTTAGTGCCTCCAGTCTTGGCTTGCGAGAATATTTGATTTCTCGCCGCCACGATGTGTTCAGCCATTCCAGCGGATCTAAGGGGCGACAATAGGTTGATATCGCCTCTAAAACACTGGTTTTACCTGAGTTATTCCCACCAACCAATATGTTGATTTGGCCCAAGTCCTGCAAAGTTAAATCTCGCAGACCTCGGAACCGATGAATGGTTAAATTGTCAAGGTGTTTCATAATTATGACTTGGGCGTATAAGTCGATCGCACTTGCAACTCCTTCAACTGCTTCTCATCCACACCAGACGGCGCATTTGTCAGCAAACAACCCGGCTGCTGCGTCTTCGGAAACGCAATCACATCTATTCACTGTAATGATACTTACAAGCCACGATCGCAATTTCTTGCTCCGTAACTCGGTAAACTAAACGATGTTCGTTATCAATGCGCCTAGACCAAAAACCACTTAACTCGTATTTCAGAGGTTCAGGTTTTCCCAATCCTTCAAACGGTGAGCGGTCTATATCTTTAATCAATTCTACAATTTTGCGATAAATCTTTTTGTCTAATTTTGCCCATTCATTAAAATCTGCAAAAGCAGAAGATTCACAAACAATTCTTCTGCTCATTGCAAATTCTGTAAGTTAACTTCAACTAAATTTTGCCCCTCTTTAACATTTTCAATAGCTTTTAAAAGTCTATTTTTGTTGACTTCTGATTTCAAAAGATATTCTGTTTCATCACACTCAGAAACAATTATTTCAATCTCTTTATCTCCAAAAGTCGCCTTGATTTGTTCTAAAAAATGATGATTGAGTTCGCTGGCTTTTAAACGATAAACTGTTGACATCGTTTTTACCTATTTTCGATTATGCTAATTATAGCGTTTTTAGTCTCAAGACCTGGAATGTAACTCTAGCATACAGTATCAGCCAAAGTTTTGACTCAATGACAGTCCAGGACGCAGAATAGTGTCTGTCATGCTGAACAAAACGCAGTGTAGTGAAGCATCCAGCGAGATGCTTCCCTTCTCTCAGCATGACACATAGGCTTTGCCTAAGTCCCCATTCGCTTATGACTTGGGCGTATAAGTCGATCGCACTTGCAACTCCTTCAACTGCTTCTCATCCACCCCAGCCGGCGCATTCGTCAGCAAACAACCCGCCTGCTGCGTCTTCGGAAACGCAATCACATCGCGAATCGATTCCTCACCAGCCAACAGCATCACCAACCGATCCAAGCCGTAAGCAATGCCTCCGTGGGGCGGAGTTCCATACTCAAACGCATCCAACAAAAAGCCAAACTTATTATAAGCTTCCTCAGTCGATAAGCCGATCGCCTCAAACACCTTTTCCTGAACTTCCCGCTGATAAATCCGCAGGGAACCGCCGCCGACTTCTGTACCGTTTAACACCAAGTCGTAAGCTTGAGCTCTCGCAGTTTTCAAATCATTAATATCGTCGGGATGCGGCGCAGTAAACGGGTGGTGCAATGCTTCCAAACGCTTCTCGTCAGCGTTCCATTCAAACATCGGGAAATCTGTCACCCACAGCAGATTCATCTTGTCTTTGTCAATCAATCCCAATTCGTTACCGACAAACAAACGCAATCTATCCAAAGTCTTATTGACAGTTGTCGCGTCAGCCGCAGCAAATAACAACAAATGACCGGGTTGCGCGCCCGTGCGATCAAGCAATTCCTGTTTTTGCGCTTCCGTCAAATTATCCTTAATAGCGCCGATCGTATCAATTTCGCCATTATCCCGCACGCGAATGTAAGCCAATCCCTTCGCACCCGCTTCGCTGGCTTCCCTAAACAAATCGCCACCCGGTTTAATCCGCACGTTAGAAATCGCATCATTCCCGCCGGGAATCGGCAAAACTTTCACAATTCCGCCCGCAGCAACCGCCCCGGAAAATACCTTAAATCCCGAATCTTTCATCAAATCGGAAACATCGACTAATTCCAAACCGAAGCGAGTGTCTGGTTTGTCGCTACCGTAGCGATCCATTGCTTCCGCGTAAGTCAAGCGCGGAAAAGGACGAGGCAATTCTATGCCTTTGACACTTTGGAAAATCTGGGAGACTAAACCTTCGTTTAATTCGATAACTTCTTCTAAAGACATGAAACTCATTTCCATGTCTAATTGTGTGAATTCCGGCTGTCTGTCGGCACGCAAATCTTCATCGCGGAAACAGCGGGCAATTTGATAATATCTGTCCAAACCCGAAACCATTAACAATTGTTTGAACAACTGCGGCGACTGCGGCAAAGCGTACCATTCGCCCAAATTGACGCGGCTGGGCACTAAATAATCTCTCGCACCTTCAGGAGTCGATCGCGTTAAAATCGGTGTTTCAACTTCAATAAAACCTCCCACATCTTCCAAGTGGCGACGCATAGCTTTCACAACTTGGTGGCGAAGCTGCAAATTGCGACTCATACGATCGCGCCGCAAGTCCAAATAGCGATATTTCAGGCGCAAATCTTCCCGCACGCTTTCATTTTCCGCCGTCGCCACCTGAAACGGTAACTGTTTGCGAACCGCATTTAACAACTCAATTTCGTCAGCATAAATTTCCACCTCACCTGTAGGCAATTTCGGGTTGAGGGACTCTTCGGGGCGGTTGGTGACTCGCCCAGTAATTTTAACCACGTATTCGCTGCGTAAAGCCTCAGCCCCGTGATAGGAATCGGGGGTGCGTTCAGGATCGCTGACAATTTGCACAATACCCGATCGATCGCGCACATCCAGAAAAATCACCCCGCCATGATCGCGGCGGCGATCCACCCAGCCGTAAAGGGTGACAGTCTCTCCGATGTGTTCGCTTCGCAGTTCGCCGCAGTAGTAACTTCTCATAATTGGGGGTTAGGGACTAAAAATAAAGCTTTTTGATTATAGCGCTTAGTGTCAAAACCTTTTATGAACAGGCAAGATGCCTGTTCCACAAGAAAATTCAATCTTTGTGGAACAGGCATCTTGCCTGTGCTTTAAAATGGTCTCATATCTGAGTTTAATCCTTCTTGTCAAAAAACGCCGTCAGTGCGTTCCATGCAGACTTAGCCGTCTCTGTCAAGCGAGTGCCGATCGACTCAATTTGCTTCACAATAAGGTGCCAATTCTTTTCAGCTTCCGTGTGAATGTGGTCAACAGCTTGTTCGATGCGATCGCGTTCGATCAATTTATTTTGTTCCACCGCTTCTCGCGCTTGTCGCACTGCTTTCAAATAAGCTTCGCGACTGACTTCGCCTGCATCTTGCACCTGCGCTTGCGCCCGCGTTTTAATCGCATCTACCACCAGCCAATTTTTCTCAGTTTCTTGTTTAATCAGCCTGACTGCTTCTGTGAATCTCTCGTGGGCGAGATCCTTATTTTCTTCGATCGCCGCCGAGGCCTTATTCACAGCTTTTAAATAAGCTTCGCGGGTGAGTTCGCCCGCTGCTTGCACTTCGGCGGTGGCGCGTTTTTTAATTGCTTCCAACAGCGCCGCAGTTTCTGCGATCGCCTCATCAGTCGCATCGGGCATCTCTTTTTTGACGAGCTCCGTCGTTTCCAGAGTTGCCTCTAAAACTGGTTCCTCGGTTACTTTTGGATCTGTCATCTCAATCTTCTCCTGTGGTAGTAAACATTTTCAAAAAATCTCACAGTCCCTGGATGCAGACTTTGTAGGTGTAGCGCCAGAACGAATTGTGGTTTTTTATACAGACTTTGTACGTGTAGCGCCAGAAGGAATTCTGGCATTTAATAAGAACTAGGCAATTCTTTTTCCAGCTTGATCAACTTTTGTATCCGCGTTTACCTAGTTGGAATGACCTCAGTTCTATTACATTATATCTACCAAAGTTACTCTCGTGTGTAGGATACCACCAACTTGCAGGTACGGTTTAGCGCACTTAATTTTGTGATAAGTCTCTATACCTAAAAAAAAAACACCAATAAACTTGGTTTCTCAACACAATAAAACGGGCAAATTTAATAATTTCAATTTGCACCGTGCAAATCTTCGCTTTCTTCCGTATATAACAAGTGGTGACATCTTTGAGCGTGCAGTAAAGATTGAGGAAATTCGTACTTAGATAAGAGGATCTCTTCGAGTGCAACTTTCATTTGATTGGCGCAGATATGTGCTGGCACTTTGCCCGTTCCCGTACCCATGCCGGGAATAGCGATAGTTTCAATGATATGTTTGACTGGCGTTCCATCTGGGACTGAGCCAAATTTTACGAGAGTCAAAATAGCGCGGGTTGCTAGATAAACATTTACTGTTTCTCTTAAAACTGTGGGAACGCGCATAATTGGTGCAGCGATTAAATAGGGAATTTCAGCATGATCGGTGTCTACAATTTCTGCCATTCCTACTAAGAGTTCGCCGTGATGTCGAGCCTGAATTAGTTTTTGCAAGCGTTCAAGAACCTGCCCTCCAAAATATTCCGAAATTTCTAAATCTAAGCCGTCGTCCATGAAACCAAAACTATTCCCCGGACTAACAAGAGCATCACATTTCACATCAAATATTGAACCGTGATGTATCTTGACATTTTCCATACTGCCGCAAGTGCTTTCCCACGATCTAACTAAACTATCGTCTAAGGCAGCCAGCACAATTTGCATAAATACTCTCTCTTAATTTTAATTGCGAACAGCTAGAGCGATCGCCAATTTAATCCTACAATACTTTACATAAGTCTGCTGAATTTTAAATCCAGCTCGATTTCAACTAGCAAATGTTCAATAGCTACGACATTTTTTGATCGCACACACCCTTAAGCTAATACAGAGAGAGCTTTTAACCCGGTTGCCACCCTGTCAGGTTTAGGTGTGATGATGTGTACTGCATCGTGTTTTCCGGCTGAGGGGCTAAAGTTTTCAAGCTGTTTCCTTATCTTGTTTTCAGTGTACTCTTTCTCGGTTGAACTCACATTTAATAAATAATGCTTATGGCGCTCCGATCTCGCGATTATCAAAAGAACGGTTAAGAATTCAAACAGCGTTTGGTGCGTTTATGCTCGTACATTAGTTTGTCAGCCTTTGCCAGCAATTGTTCTAATAAAACTTCATTATTTAACTCCCCGAACTGCACACCAAGACTTATTGATATATAACCTCGCTCGGACTGTTGATTAAAGCAATCTATATTTTCTTGCAGGCGACTCTGAAAATTAGTAGATGAATCACTAGAAAAATTAGTAATAAATAAAGCAAATTCATCTCCTCCCAGTCGAGCTACAATATCCGCGTCACGAAAGGTTTGCTTTAATATTTGAGCTGCGTCAACAATTACTCTGTCTCCCATTTCGTGTCCGAAAGTATCGTTAATCTTTTTCAAACCATCTAAGTCAGCGAACAAAATACAATAAGAGGTTTGCGTGCGTTGAGCAATTTTCAGTTGTTGTTCTGCTAATAAAAAAAAGCCACGTCGGTTATATAATCCAGTTAATTGATCGGTCACGGATAGCTGCCTTACTTCTGCTTCTGCCTTTAGACGTTCCTGAATTTCGTGTTCTAAACGTTGATTTTGTTCGATCAGTTGTTGGCGTTGCTGTTGGATGAGTAATTGATTTTTTACTCGCATGAGTACTTCCTGCTCTTGAAAGGGTTTGGTAATATAATCTACACCACCCAGTTCAAAGGCTCGTAGCTTGTTTTCCAGTCGCTCGATCGCACTGATAAAAATAACCGGGATCTCTGCACTGGCTTCCGATGCTTTTAACTTTTGGCAGACTTCGTACCCATTCATCTCCGGCATATTGATGTCAAGTAAAATCAGACTTGGTGGGTCGCGATGAACACCTTGGAGCGCCATTCTGCCGTTGAGCGCTTTACGCACAATATAGCCCTGTGACTCTAGAATTTTGGCTAACAAGCGCAGATTGTCTGGGGTATCATCCACGATGAGAATATTCGTTTGGGCGGCAAGTTTGAATAGAGTTGTCATGGTCTTCTTCCTAAATCTGGGTGAGAGTTGCGATCGTTTCAAGCTGAAAGTTATCGACCAGAGATGTCATCGCTTCGATGAAATCTTGTTTCTCCTGGGGAATTTGAGCAATAAGTTGATAAAGCTTATTATCACTAAGATCGAGTGCTGCTTCATGAACTTCTGCAATCCACTGGGTGGGCATGGTTTTCAAGTCAGGAGTAAATATCTTTGGTGGCGAAGCTGATGAGTCTGGCGGAAATTTTTCGGCGTAGCAGTAGCGGACGCCCAAGTGATGAGCTATTTTGTCGAAAAGTGTGTATTCATTAAACGGCTTGGCAATGTAGTCATCGCAACCAACTTGCAGGCTGGCGGTGCGATCGTCTTCAAAAGCATAGGCAGTGAGGGCAATGATGCGTGTCATTTGTCTGTTGTCCTGTGACATTTGCTCTCTCGTGTCTGCTGATGACCCATGACTAATGACTAATGACTGTTGCGCTCGAATCTGTCTCGTCGCTTCATACCCATCCATCACAGGCATTTGAATGTCCATCAAAATCAGGTCAGGGTGCCATGTTTGCCAACGATTGATCGCCTCTACCCCATTTTCCACCGCACACACATCAAACCCAACTGACTGCAGCAGCGTCACCAGCAGTTGCCGATTTTCTAGAACGTCTTCTGCTACTAGAATTCGGTAGATAGGTTGCCCAGGTTCAATCCCGATAATCCGATCGCTAATTTCAGGTTCCTCTAAATCAAGGGACTCTGGTAGTTCCAAAACGACTTGGCAGGTAAAAGTAGAGCCTCGATCTAGGGTGCTTCGCACGGTGATATCGCCTCCCATCAGACGCGCAAACTCACGACTGATAGACAGTCCTAAACCTGTTCCTCGATCATGACGATCACGATTGGTTTGCATGAAGGCGTCAAAAATTGATTCTAAATCTGAGGGAGAAAGGCCCGATCCGGTATCCTCAACTTCGAGAGACAGGGTAATAGTTGGTTTAATATCGGGTGGATTAGTGGCGCGATCGCGATTTGTACCGGATGACATATCATCTGATGAAAAAGCTCGTCCGCGCAGGGCTATGCTTCCTGTTGTTGTAAATTTGATCGCGTTCCCCAACAAATTAATCAAGATTTGGCGAAGTTTTGCTTGATCGCCACAAACATAACGGGGGACAGTAGCATCCCACTCGCTGCTCAGATGTAACCCTTTCTCAGGCGCTTTGAGAGTGAACATCTCGTTAATAGAACCCAGCATTCGATGCAGATTAAAACAGCTTGTACTCAGTACCAATTGCCCTGCTTCAATCCTAGACATTTGCAAAACATCGTCGATCAATGTCAGCAGGTGTTCTCCACTACGGGTAATGATGCCTAAATGCTCTTGGAATTCTTCTGGGATATAGGGGCTGCGGTTCATAAGCTGGGTAAATCCCAGAATGGCGTTGAGTGGCGTTCTGAGCTCGTGGCTCATGTTGGCAAGGAACTGGCTTTTGGCACGGTTGGCTATAGCGGCCCTTTCTGCAGCGTGTTCTAGGGCAGCTTGCGAAAATTCTAACACCGCCAGCATGAGGATATGTCTCATTTCGGCGGCAGCTTCTAACTCTGCAATCTGCCACGGATAAGACATCTCCCGCACAGTCTCTTGCCACAGTTCAAAGGATTTGCGGGGACACAGGTGCATTTTTCCAATTTCGTCGATCGACACAGCATCCTGTGGATTACCTGCCCAGTTTATGGTTTGAATTTGTTCGGGTCGGAACCAAAGGATGTGGTATGACTTTTGTTTGGCGTAGGATAGGAAGATTGAGATTGCTAAAACACCGCTAGCTCGATCTTTGAATTGCTTCGCTTGGGCATACAACTGAGACAAAGAAGCTGTTGCAAACACTCGTTCTTTGTTCTGTTGCAGCAACCACTGCACGAGTTCGTCAACCTCAGCTTCAGATGGTGTTTGACCCACCAATGTCAGACGACCATCGAGCAGAATTGCAGCTCCCTGAGCATGAACTAAATCTAGCAATTGAGAAGCATTTTCGGTCAATACCTGTTCGATAAAATTAGAATCTCGCCGGAATGCCTGCTGAAGTTGAGCCTGAATAGTTTTCGCCTGCGATCGGTAAAGGTTCAATTCTCGCTGTTGCTGGTGCACCAGTTCGATCGAGGCAAATTGTCCTAAAAATTCACAGGTTTTGCGAGTGTCGTAATCTACCAATCGCGGGCTGTAATGGTGACAGGCAATTAATCCCCAGAGGCGCCGATCGTCAATTAACGAAATTGTCAGTGTCCCAGCAACTCCCATATTCTGCAAATATTCAAGGTGGTAGGGAGATACTCCCCTTAACACACAAGCAGTTAGATCCTGCGGTGTATCGGTTAGGGGATGGTTGGTGGGAATTAGGCGGGCCGGGGTGTAATTGATATTGGGAATTTGGCGTATCCAATTGCGGTAAAACAATTTGCGGGCGGGTACGGGAATATCGATCGCCGGGTAATGCAATCCCAGGTAGCTTTCTAAATAGCTTTCTTTCTCTTCGGCAATCACCACCCCATGCTCATCGGCTTCAAAGCGATATACCATCACGCGATCGAACCCGGTGATGGCTTTCACTTCTCTAGCAATGGTTTGAGCTAAATCCGAAAGATCGATCGCACTGCGAAAGTTGAGGATAACTGTTTGCAGATGATGATAAAAATCGATTTTCTGATTATTTTCAACAGTCAATTGGGGTTCTAGCTCCAGAATCAAATCATCTGGTAGCTGATGTACTGTGCTTCTAAATGTTTGAATTTTACCGTCTTTTAGAGGTATTTTTATATCAAAAGTATTATTAATGTTTATTTGTTCGTGACTGATCTGCCTGACAATTTCTTGGACTCGATCGTGACCAAATATTTTTGGCAATGAATGACCTAATAATTCTTGGACAGAAATTCCAAAAAACTGTTCGACATTTTCACTAGCTTGTAAAATATTGAGGTTGTTTCGTTGCATAAATAAAACGATTCCGTGTGGCTGAATATGACCGGGAGCGTACACGGATTCGTCACTGCATTCCTCTAAATTTGTTAAATCGCCAGGAGTAATTTGGGAAATATTGGGTATTTTATGAGGCATTTTAGAGCAGTAGTTATCAATAAAAATTAAGAAGTTTTTTGCCAATTGCCAAGAATTAAATTTAATTCTTTTTAGCTGTTCCTAATTCCCTAGTCCTAATCAAACGTTTAACTGCACAACACCTTATAAATCCAATGGACGGATTCCACTTGGGAAATTACGTTGAATTAGATTAAGGATTTTCTCAAATTGATACTGGTTGGCGAGTTCGGTCAGATGAATACCGAATTGAGCGAGTTCTGAGGAAAGTTGAGCTACCAGTCCAACGATCGCAAAATCATCCCCACATAAAGCAGCATCTTCCAACTGAACCACCCATTCTTTTGGTAATGTCGCCAGAAGCATTGGATCGAGGGAATCAGAAACGGAAGAGGAAACCGAACAGAGATCAGAAGGAAAACAATCTGTTCCCCGTTCCCCTTTTTCTGTGTCCTCTTCCTCATATACATACTCTAAACCTAGGTATTCCCCCATCTTAAGAAATAGGGTCTGTTCCCGGAAGGGCTTGCTGATGTAGTCGTTGCAGCCAGCAGCCAAGGCTAGGGCGCGATCGCTCTGGGAAGCCTGGGCCGTAAGTGCAATAATGATACTCTTCTGTCCGTCTTCCATTGCCCGAATTTGCTTCGTAGCCTCGTATCCATCTAACACGGGCATCCGAATGTCCATCCAGGTGAGGTCGGGTTGCCATTGTTGCCAAATCTGCACCGCTTCCTGTCCGTTGGTAGCTTCTTTTACTTCTAATCCTAATTGTGTCAGTAATCTGACCATTAGCAAGCGATTTTCTGCTTGATCGTCAACCACCAAAATGCGATGATCCGGTTGACTCGGAGCCAGCCCAATCACGAGGCGATTATTCTCTTCGGGTGTAACATTAACTCCACTGATGGGGCTGACGGGAAGGGTAAAGGTGAAGGTACTACCCTCTCCCAGAGTGCTGCTGACAGAAATTTCTCCGCCCATGAGTTCCAACAATTTGCGGCTAATGGTGAGACCTAGCCCAGTACCGCCGATCGATCGTCTCCCAGCTTGGGCTTGCACAAACGCATCGAAGATAGTATCGAGTTCGACCGATGCCATCCCTACACCTGTGTCAGCGACTACAAACTGGAGAATCGGCCGAGTTGTGGTTAATGCCCCTGTACCGTCCGCCTCAATGCTGACTTGCAAACTAATCCTTCCCCGATCGGTAAATTTGATGGCATTACTCAGCAGATTCAGCAAAACCTGGCGCAGTTTTTGAGCATCGACAAGCATAAATTGGGGAACTTCTGGCGCAATCTCGAAACAAAGGTCAAGTCCTTTAGAACTTGCTCGTTCCGCCAACATATTTCGGAGGGAATGCAGCAGCGCAATTAAGTCCAATCCGCTTTCTTCAACTGTGCAGTGTCCCGATTCAATTTTCGAGAGATCCAGCACATCGTTAATCAAACTCAAGAGGTGATCTCCACTGCGCCGAATTGTTTCCAGGTCTTGTTTTTGGTTGGGAGTTAGGGAGGGGTCATGGGTCATTACCTGAGCAAATCCTAGAATTACGTTGAGAGGAGTGCGTAATTCATGGCTCATATTGGCTAGGAAGGTACTTTTTGCCAAGTTCGCTGCTTCTGCTGCTTCCCTTGCGTGCTGCAGTGCCAATTCTTTTTGTTTGCGATCGCTGATATCTTGCCCAATGCCCAAAAAATGCCCGCTAGAAAGCCGCACGTTTGCCCAAGATGTCTCTAACTGCTGTCCGGTGGCAGTCAGTGTTTTCATATCTTGCCACTTGCCGGTTGCTGATAACATAAAGTCCCCGACATTTTGACGATCAACTGGGTCAGGATAACACTCAGCTAAGATATCTTTTTGCTGCCAATCTTCTAGCGACCAACCTAAAATGTTTTCAAATTCCGGGTTGAGCAATTCCATTTGACCTTGCCTGTTAAATAAAGCAATCATCACTGGGATATTATCGACGATCGTCTGAAACATCTCTTTCTGATAGCGCAGAGCTTCCTCTGCCTGTTGTCGAGCCGTAATATCTCGCAGAAAGGTAGTAAAAATAATTTCACCGTTGATCTCGATCTTGGAAATCGAAGCCTCTGCCGGAAACTCTGTGCCATCTTTGCGCCGTCCAAAAATGGCTCCTCGCCCTGCCATTTGCCTTGCATAGGCTCCATTGTGGGCATACTCGCCGATGTGCTGATGGTGAAATTCTGCAAAGCGCGAGGGCATCAACATCGCCACGGGTTTTCCTAAAACTTCCTCAGCGGCGTAACCAAAAATTCGTTCTGCTCCTTTGTTAAACAAAGTGATTTGCTGATTGGTATTGATCGAAATGATCGCATCGCTGGCAATTTCTAAAATTCCGGCAAATCGCGCTTGAGAGATTTTTAACTCGATTTCGGATTGTTGGCGCTCGGCTTCGTTGCGTTTACGTTCGCTAATATCCCGGCAGATACAGAAGTTCATCATCTCATCTTCTAATTTCACCCGGTTCCAGCTAATTTCCACGTCATACACGGAACCATCCTTGCGGCGATGTCGCGTCTCAAACAGCGGAATAACCTCCTCTCTCTGGAGTATAAGTTGTAGTTCTTCCTTCGTCCATTCAGCATCCCAATCAAACACACTCAGATTCAGGGTTTCTTCTAGGGTGTAGCCCAGCATTTGAGCAAAACTGGAGCTAGCTTCGACAACTTTTCCGATGCGATCCATGACCACAACACCGTCCAGTGAAGTGTTGAAGAAGGTTTTACTCCGCACGAGTTCCTTTTCTAGTGCAAGTTCGGCTTTTTTGCGATCGCTAATATCTTTCATGAAGCAGTAATGCCCCATAAATTGGTGCTGTTCGTCGTAAGTTGAAATCATCACCAATTGCTTATAAAAAACCGAACCGTCTTTACGGACTCCTTTCGTTTCAACTTCAACTCGGCCCTCTTGCACCATCAGCCAATAGGCCGCAACCAGTTTTTTCAACTCATCGGGATGTACGGTTTTTTCCCAAGACATCCCCACCATTTCTTCTGGCTGATAGCCTGTCACGTCAGAATATGCTTTATTGGCATAGAGGTAACGTCCTTGTACATCCACTTTTGAAATGCCGGACAGCGCATTTTTCATCACCTCACTCAGTTCTCTAAGCTCTGCTTCTGCGTGTTTGCGATCGGTGATATCTTCTGAAAAACAAAGTAGGTACTGGGGCTGATGCTGCTCGTCGTAAATGGGAATCTTCACCGTATGCAGCCAACATTTGCCCAGACTATGACTGTCAATGACTTCTTCGAGAATATCCTCAGTCTTACCTTTCTCAAAGGCTTCTCTATCCTTTTTGTCAAAAAAGATAGCCTGTTCTGTTGGGAACAAATCATAGCCACTTTTGCCGATCGCTTGTTCGGCTGATATGCCAAATAACCGTTCGCTGGTTTTATTCCAAAACTGAAATACGCCAAATCGTTTAGGCTGTGCGTCCTTAACAAAAACCGCTACTGGTAAATTATCCAGCAGTGCTTGTAAGAAATTGCGAGTTTTTTGGATTTCCAGCTCTACTTTTTTGCGCTGGCTAATATCAATAAACGTAACTACAACTTGTGTGATTTGACCGTTTGGATCGAACTCCGGGTAGGCATTAACTAATACCCATACACAACTCTCAATTCCTTTTTTAATTCCTAAAACATAATTTTTGAGGGAACTTCCAGTGGATAAAACCTGATTCACGGGATATTGCTCTAGGGGCATAACGCTGCCATCTTCGCGTACCAAATGCAATCCCGGATCGCTCACGGTTTTTCCCAGTATTTGATCCATTGAAAACCCTAGTAATTCAGCAGCCGTTTCATTACATAATTGGACGCTGGTATCTGTCGCATGAATCACAAAACCCGCATTTAAGTTATCGATCAATTGCCGATATCTGGCTTCGCTTACCTGTAAAGCAACTTCAGCTTGCTTGCGCTCTGTAATGTCGGTGTGAGAGCCAGCCATCCGAATTACGTTACCTGCATCATCCCACAGCGCCTGACCGCGATCCAAAATCCATTTGTAGGAACCATCTTTGCAGCGAATGCGATGTTCTGTGATATAAAAAGGAGTTTTCTTGGCAAAATGATCTTGAACGGCTTGCATCACCCATCCCAAATCATCGGGATGTATCAAATTAACCCATTGGTCTAAAATGTTTTGGATTTCATGGTCTTCATAGCCCAGCATTTCCTTCCAGCGACTAGAAAAGAAGATCTCATTGGTTTGAACATTCCAATCCCAAATGCCGTCATTATTCCCGCGTACAGAAAGTTCCCAGCGTTCTTCACTTTCACGTAGTGCTGCTTCTGCTTGTTTGCGGTCAGCAATATTCCGGGCAATCTTTGAGGCTCCAATTATATTCCCTGTTTCGTCTTTAATGGGAGACACACTCATCGAGACATCGATTAATGTTCCATCTTTCCTCAGCCTCTTTGTATCGTAGTGTTCGATGCGTTCTCCTCGCTGGATTTTGGTGAGAACTTCGTTTTCCTCATCTCGATAGTCTGCGGGAATCAGTTTTCTCCCTGATTGCCCTACTATTTCGGTCGCTGTATAGCCAAAAATTGTTTCGGCTCCTACATTCCAACTTGTAACTACACCCTCTAAATCTTTGCTGATAATGGCATCTTCCGAAGATTCAACGATCGCAGCTAGTCGAGCGATCGCAATTTCTGCCTGTTGTCGCTGGTGAATTTCCCATTGCAACTGGCGATTGGCTTTTTTGAATTGATGGACTTCGCGATAACTAACTTGTGCGAGATACATGACCAAAATCAGCAGCCAAACTAAACTCAATCCCCCAATTAACACAACTGTTGGTAAATACAATTTACCCTCTTTTACTAAATCTAAATTTGGATAAAGATCAACTCGCCACTCGGCACTATAGGCTCTTATTAAAACTGTTGTAAGAGGTAAACATTGAGACAAAAGCTCTTGACCGTAGATCAAATTCGTGTCATCATATATAGCCACCTTGTACCCAAATGGCACTTTTAAAATACTGTCAAATAGAGTTTTAAACTTAAAAACTCCGACAATAAACCCATCAAACCGCTCCCCTACAAATAAAGGAAAAGTTGCTAGAAATCCTTGACCCCCTTGAACGAGGGAAACATTGCGAGTTAACATAGGTTGACGCAAATCACGAGCCACTTGCAAAGTGATTTTGCGACGCATTTCCAGATTAAGATCTAGGTTTTGCGCTGCCTCATTCCCAGCCAGTGGCACAATCGATCGCACTTTAAATAATGGATCAACTAATGCGATCGCCTGATAACCGTAGAAATCCTTTACATAAGCCTCAGCATCGGCTTCCCAAAGAGCCTTTGGTGTACCGCCATTTGCTTCCCAGCGATTCGCCATTTGTCGAAGTGTCAGCATCCGAATTGATAATTCTTCGGTCAGTTTTGACTGAATCGCATTGGCTTCCTGCTGAATTAACTGCTCAATGTGAATTTGTCCGTTGATGGTTAGCTGTTGCCACGTAAATAAAACAGCAAGAGAAGCCACCACACCAAGCAAAAGAGGTAGCAATCGTTTAAGTCGTGTTTGGCATAAACTTCTAATTACGTTGAGTCGAGGGATTACCATAAATTAAGCGATAGATAAATAGATCTGTATTCCCTTTCTTGGGCTAGAGTTGGGTAATTTAATGAGGCAATAAAAAAAAGTTTCTAGCGTGAAAACCAGTTAGGCATAAGACAATATCTAAACTTTATCTGCCTCAAGTGACCTATTAGATTCCACCGACAAAGAATGTTGTTCATTAAGCCCTAGCCCTCTAACTAGATTAAGAGAGGGCGATGAGCAATATCTGTTCAGATTGTAAATAGGTGTTGTTTGCCAACATTGGCGACAAAACCAGTAGATTTGATGCTGGCGAACGTGACGGAGCATTTGAGTCGAGCAGCAGGGGCAGTGTGTCATAAAGACCTATTTTTTAACTAAGGGGTACTTCACTCTTGTTGCAAAGTGCTGTAAGCTCGCTTGAAGCAACGATAACAAGACCCTATACAAAAAAAATAAAGATTTGGTAAAGAATATAAAATGGTTAAGGAAAAGATACAAGTTTAAACATTCCGTAATAAAATTAAGAGCGAAAAGAATTTTTATCCCACAATACGCACCTTGTAATGTCACATCTTTTGTGTGATAATTCTACACTATTCAGATGCAGCTTTTGAGATCCATTCCTACATAAAATAATTTTCCTGTTCCCTATACCTTGATGTGATATGAGAGTCTAAATCCTAGCGTTACATCTTTGTATGAAGGTATCGCGGGCAGGTAGTCTGGTCTAGAAGATGCGGTATCAGGAGCAATCGATGCCTTCGCTAGCGACGGAATGCTGTTAGTAGGAGAAGCGCTGAAACAGGGTTTAACTCCAAGCCAATATTCTGTTATACCGGAGCAGCCTTTAACCTGCATTTCTTACGGCATGATCCTGCCAGCAAGTGACACTGAATGGAAAGAAACAGTCAATAATTATATTCGCAATCAAAGTTCGACGAACCTGTTGGAAAAAGTGATCGGGCGCAATTCTCCTTTCCTACCGAGGAGTGTCGCCGCTCAAGATAAATGTATTTGAACCCAAATCGGGCAAGGTGTTCGGCGCGCACCCGAAGAATAGGGGTCAGGTGTGGATATTGTCATGGCAAGTCCGATCGCTGCAACCAGTGGCGTCAATACGCTCTAAACTGGATTCAGGAAGGCGCGCAGCACAGGTTTAGGAGGGTCATCAGTGACAGAAAAAAGTTATCAATCGTCTTCTCTACCCACCTACGCGCGAAAAGAACTGCGGGAATTAGTTCGATCGCAGTTAAGGGCCCTGTTGGAAGAAGGAGACTTTAAAGGAGCAAAAGCGATTTTGCACCCGGTGCAGGAAGCAGACATAGCTGAAGCTATCGAAGGCCTGCCAGAAACCATGCAAGTAATAGCTTTCCGCTTGCTTTCCAAAGACGAAGCGATCGCAGTTTACGAATATCTCGACTCCAGCGTTCAGCAGTCACTCTGCGAAAAATTCAAACGCCAAGAAGTCATTGACATTGTAGACAAAATGTCCCCGGACGATCGAGCTAAACTCTTTGACGAACTGCCGGCAATATTAGTCCGTCGCCTGTTGGGTGAATTGAGCCCGACGGAACGGGAAGCTACGGCTCAACTTTTGGGTTACGAAGCCAGTACCGCCGGTCGGATCATGACCCCGGAATATATTTCTCTCAAAGAAAGCTTTACCGTCGCCCAAGCTTTAGACCGAATTCGCTCTTTGGCTAGAACTACCGAAACAATTTATTCTCTTTACGTCACCGACGCCGGACGCAGCTTGACCGGTATTTTATCCCTGCGGGATTTAGTCACTTCCCCCTTGGACAAAACTGTCGGCGAAATTATGACCCGCGACGTAGTTTCTGTTCAAACAGGAACGGATCAAGAAGAAGTAGCTAGGCTGATCCAGCGTTACGATTTTTTAGCTGTGCCCGTTGTAGACCGCGAACAGCGGCTGGTCGGGATCATTACAGTTGACGACGCGATCGACATTTTAGAACAAGAAGCAGCCAAAGATATTTATACCTTGGGCGGCGTCCAGTCCGGCGGCGACAATTATTTTCAGACCGACTTAATCACTGTTGCCCGGAAAAGAGTCGTGTGGCTGTTTGTTCTGCTTTTAACTAATACTGTCACCGGCGCAATTATTAGAGCTCAAGAAGATATTTTGAACCAAGTAGTCGCCTTAGCAGCTTTTATTCCCCTGCTGACTGGCACTGGAGGCAATGTCGGAGCTCAGTCCTCAACAGTTGTAATTCGCGGTTTGAACACTGATGAAATTACAGCAATGGGGCCGTTTCAAGTAATTGTGCGCGAGGGGATGGCGGGAGCGCTGCTAGGAGCTATATTGGGGACTGTAGCGACGGGCTGGGCTTATACTTTGCAAGGGAGTTTACCAGTGGCACTCGCGGTGGGAGTGAGTTTGTTTGCGATCGCAATTTTAGCTTCTCTTGCCGGTTCAGCTCTGCCGTTTCTATTTCGTTCTTTGGGTTTAGACCCGGCTTTAATGTCTGCTCCTTTTATTACCACCGCAGTTGATGTCCTCGGGGTCTTGATTTATTTCACTTTAGCTCGACAAATTTTGCAGCTTTAATATATTTAATTACATGGCTGTGAATAAAAAACTTAATCTGTTTTTCACCACTGCTAAATTCGGGGTTTACGTGCGATTACATACCGGATATCTGCCATCGCGCGTACTTTATTTTTATCCGCATACTTGTACCAGTTGAAAAAAATAATGCAACTATAAGCCCGTGCTCTAAACTCCGAGCTTCATCAGTCATTCCCAATCTAAAATCTACAATCTAAAATCTAAAATCTAAAATGGTATTAGCCTATGTCATCATCCAATTCACCAACGAAAATCCAAAATCCCAGGTCCAGCAATTTGTTAGAAACTGCTGAAGTGGTTTTTATTGCTGCCTCTGCTGTGGGATTGGCTGCTAGCTTGGTTTGGGAACAGAGCGTTTATGCTCAAGTGCCTGTAGTGATTGCGTTGGTGTTGAATTTTGTGAATCGGCAGAAGCTGCACAGGCAAGTTAAAGCAAGTACGGCGGCCACGTTCGATCGCGTAAATCAACAAGCAGCTACTACCGATCGCGCGATCGAGCAATTGCAACTTGCTGTAAATGCTTTAGACGAAGCTCTTGCTCAAACATCTCGCGAAAATCTCAATGTTGCGCCTGGAGAAAACGTACACTCTCTAATTTCAGCCATTGAGAACCTGCGCCAGCGACTAATAATTTTAGAAAAAACTATTAAAATGATTCAAAGCGAGATCGAACTCACCAGCCGCCAATTCAAACAGCGACCGGAGTTGCAACAAGTCGAAACTTTGACAACAATAATTCTGGACTTGCAGCAGTTTATCAACGAACTGCCGCAGTGGGGAAATTTGCAGCAGCGGCAGCTAACAGAACTTCAGCAAAAAGTAGACAATGCTTTGGCGGAACTCTCAGAAGAAATTGCTGTGATTCCCAACCGGGTCCAAGAAGCGCTAGCTAGTCGCGGTGGGGAAATTAACCCACAGCTTGGTTCTGGTTTGAATGCCGAGCAAAAGAATGGTTATCGACCTAAAACCCAGAATGAGAAAATTCGCCAGAAATATCCCAGAGCTTATGTCAAGTGGAGTCAGGATGAAGACGAGAATTTGAAAAAAGAATATGCTAGCGGTCAACAAATTGGCGAATTAGCTCAGAGATTTCAGCGACAGCCTAGTGCCATTCGTTCGCGATTACAAAAATTAGGATTAATCAAATAATTGTAATTGGTAATTGGTAATTGGTAATTGGTAATACCATTTCTCTAAAATCGTGCAACACTCTTCGACCGCCCCTAGCCCCCCCGCTGCATTGCGGGGGGACAAGAATACTGTTGCATTCTTTTTTAAAATTGGTATAACCACAGAAAACAGACAACAGACAACAGTCAACAGTCAACGGACAACGGACAAATAACAAAGCGATCGCCCTTTTTTTTCAAAAGAGCGATCGCTTTGTTTCTGTATTCAGTACCTGCTGCCAACAGCGGGTCACCAACATCACATCTCAAGGCTTTTTAGCCTTGGTCTACCTCATTTTAGAAATCTTGGGGTAACAAAGAACTTAAACGCTCCAACAAAGGATCGGAATTCCGAGGAGGAACAACTTCAGCATCAGACACTACATTATCATCCGCAACAGACTCAGACTCAATCGGGCCAGGCTCTACTACTTTTGAAACTGGGGCAAAAGAAACTTGAGCAAACTTACTGTTAACACTCCCCTGCAACTGATCCAACTGCGCGCTGAGTTGACTAAGGTGATGTTCCAGTCCCTCCAAACGGCTTAATTCCTCTGCCGAAACATTGTGTTCAAACTCAGAAAATTTGACCACAAGTTCAGCAATACGCTGTTCCAACCGCTGAAAGCTCTGTGTAGAGCTAGCAGACTCAGATACAGACAAAAACTGCCACAAAGCTTGCTTGCAGAGATTGCTGAAAGTCTGATACTTCGTGAAAGCCAACTCTTTTTCAATAGCGGCCAGCAAAGTTTGATCCGCAGCATCTTCCGTAAACGCCACGGAGAAATTCGCCTTATTTTTTGCCCACAGTGCCATAGGGTTCAAGCCTTAATGCGTTACTTTATCGTGGCTAGCTGAGCCTCAGCATAAATAAACTGTCCCAAAGCATTAGCTTTCCGGGAAGGCTGAGCCAAGTGAGCCTTAAGATTGGCGTCTTTAAGCAAAGGTTGCAATACCTCCCAGAAAAACTCGCCGCCGCCGCCAGTCAGAACCACATCCGTCACACGTTCCGGCAGCCACTGCACCAAACGTTCGGACAGTTCGTTAGCGAAAGCCTCCCGCAAATCCTTAATAATCGGATCTAAATTAGTCGGCTTAGTCGCTCCTCTGGGACGGTAGAAACGCTGGCCTTCGGGTTTATTCACCGCTTCCAGTAAAGACAGAGATTGAGGGTCTGCCCCCGGAATCTTTGAGGCAACTTGTTCGTAGAACTTGTTCATTGCGAAGGAATCGCTCTTTGAAGCCGCCCGGGCGAACCGGAAACGATCGACCATTAACAAATCGGTAGTTTGGTGTCCGATATCCACAACAGCCACCGACAGTTCCGGCAACTCCGGCGTAAACTCCTTGTTATCTTGAGCCTCGCACCAAATCAGGCTGCCGAACCCTTCCGGCATCACCCAAACATGACTGATATTAATATCCACACGCTCGCCCCGGTACACCACAACGTGGGGAGAGCGCAGTTGGCTGATAATCTCTTCCTTTTCCTTCTCAAACTGATCCTGCGAATAAAACGGCAAACCCAGCACAACTGCTATTTCGCCCTTCATCTGGAAATATCCTGCACAGGAAAAGACCTTAACCAAAGCATCTACTACTTTCGACTGGTCAGCGCCACCGAGATTAGCGCCAAAATCTGCCGCCAATTGACCTATAGCGTAACCCCTGCCCTGGTACTCCAGCCACATATCCAACAGAGGGTCTGTTGCTTTGGACTCAAAGCTGCCACCCCGCACCTTTTCCACGGGCATAGTAGCCACGTTGGCAGGGATGAAAACAACGCTACTTGGGTTGCGACTCACGCAAGCTTTAGTTGCCGTCCGACCCAAATCAGCACTAATAATCGATTTGTTAGAAGCGACTTTAGTCTGCTGGGTCAGCATAGCCGAATTAGGAACAAGCTGTCTAGTTGTCATTGAAATGTATTACCTCACTGAGCCTCACCATTATCATGCCTTATCCCTTGACACTGCCACGCTTAAAGACAGTGGGTGAAAGCGGCGATTCTTCTAACTCTACCTAGATCGGTATCGAAATCAGCACCAAACATTATATTCGGGACGATCGCCCTTAATAGATTTTAGATTTTAGATTTTAGAGGCGACAACAGGGGCCGCGGTCCGGGGGCTTGTACCCTGGATGGTTTCGGTCGAGGAGTATTCTCGATCGATCGCGGCAATACGGCCTGTTGCCTGAGAGTGCATTGTTAAGTTAAATTTAGTTAAGATTCTGAGTGTAAACTTTTGTCGCACTTCTCCCACACCGCGATCTTACCCGATCTGTCCCCAAATCAAGGCATCCTCATTTATGAAAATTTCTTGGCGAACTATACTACTTTGGACTTTACCCGCCTTAGTCATCGGCTTTTTCTTGTGGCAGGGAGCCTTTGCGCCATCCCCCGCAGAAATGAGCAAGAACACCGCCAGCACCCGCCTGAGCTACGGTCGATTCTTAGATTACTTAAACGCCGGTCGAGTGACCAGCGTTGACCTTTACGACGGAGGTCGGACGGCTATTGTCCTAGCAGTCGATCCCGAACTGGACAATCACGAGCAGCGGTGGCGGGTAGACTTGCCCTCAAATGCCCCGGAACTGGTTTCTAGGCTCAGAGACTCCAAAATCAGCTTTGACACTCACCCACTACGCAACGACGGTGCTGTCTGGGGACTTTTAGGCAATCTAGTATTTCCCCTATTGTTAGTAGGAGGGCTGTTTTTCCTCTTCCGCCGCGGTGGCAACGTTCCCGGCGGCCCGGGCCAAGCCATGAACTTTGGCAAATCCAAAGCTCGCTTTCAAATGGAAGCTAAAACAGGCGTACTGTTCGACGACGTAGCAGGCGTTGAGGAAGCCAAAGAAGAACTTCAAGAAGTGGTGACATTCCTCAAAAAACCCGAACGCTTCACCGCAGTCGGGGCGAAGATTCCCAAAGGCGTGTTGCTAGTTGGCCCTCCCGGAACCGGTAAAACCCTGCTGGCAAAAGCCATCGCAGGCGAAGCCGGCGTGCCTTTCTTCAGCATCTCCGGTTCGGAATTTGTGGAAATGTTCGTCGGTGTCGGCGCTTCCCGCGTCCGCGACTTGTTTAAGAAAGCTAAAGAAAATGCTCCTTGCATCATCTTTATCGATGAAATCGATGCAGTCGGTCGTCAGCGCGGCGCCGGTATCGGTGGCGGTAACGACGAACGGGAACAAACCCTGAACCAGTTGCTGACCGAAATGGACGGTTTTGAGGGCAATACTGGCATTATCATCATTGCTGCCACAAACCGCCCCGACGTGCTCGACTCAGCGTTGCTGCGTCCGGGACGTTTTGACCGCCAAGTTAGCGTAGATACGCCGGATATTAAAGGCCGCTTGGAAATTTTGGAAGTTCACGCGCGCAACAAAAAGCTGTCTCCAGAGATTTCTTTGGACGCCATCGCCCGCCGCACTCCTGGTTTTACCGGCGCTGATTTGGCTAACTTGCTCAACGAAGCGGCTATTTTAACCGCCCGCCGCCGCAAAGAAGCGATTACGATGCTCGAAGTTGACGATGCAGTCGATCGCGTGGTAGCAGGTATGGAAGGCACTCCTTTGGTGGACAGCAAGAGCAAGCGCTTGATTGCTTACCACGAAATCGGCCACGCGATCGTCGGTACAATCATTCAAGCCCACGATCCAGTTCAAAAAGTTACCTTAGTTCCTCGCGGACAGGCCCGCGGCTTGACTTGGTTCATGCCCAGCGAAGACCAAGGTTTGATTTCTCGATCGCAAATTTTAGCCCGGATTAGCGGTGCTTTGGGTGGTCGCGCAGCCGAAGAAGTAGTTTTCGGAGATGCCGAAGTAACCACCGGTGCCGGCAACGACTTGCAGCAAGTAAGCGGTATGGCGCGGCAAATGGTGACTCGCTATGGGATGTCTACCTTGGGCCCGATCGCCCTGGAAGCCCAGCAAAGCGAAATTTTCCTCGGCCGGGACTACACAGCGCGATCGGAATATTCCGAAGAAATAGCCTCTCGGATTGACGGACAAGTTCGATCGATTGTCGATCATTGCTACGACGACGCCCGCCGAATTATTCGCGAAAATCGCACTGTGATCGATCGCTTAGTCGATTTGTTAATTGAAAAAGAAACCATCGACGGCGAAGAGTTGCGCCTAATCGTCTCTGAATACACT
This sequence comes from Microcoleus sp. D3_18_C4, assembly GCF_036702355.1. NCBI lineage: Bacteria > Bacillati > Cyanobacteriota > Cyanophyceae > Oscillatoriales > Microcoleaceae > Microcoleus > Microcoleus sp. D3_18_C4. Next base: position 73,462 of record NZ_JAUBTF010000006.1, on the reverse strand, counting down.
TTTGTTCCTGAAAAAGAACAATACGTTCCTCAGCTTTAAGACTTGTTTAAAAATTAGGGACACGGCCTTGCTGTGTCTTTAAAAAGTAGGGACGCAAGACTATTGCCACGTCCCTACTTTTTTATTAAACTGTCAATAATATTAAACCGCCCCTAAACGCCAATTAACGCAGATGAATACTACATTTGCCATACATACTAAGAATCTGTCATATTTTTTAATAGCAACTTGGATATTTTTTTCACTCAATACTTTGAGCGCCCGCGCCGAAAAATCAAGATGTTTTGTAGATATTTGCATCGACTCCAGCAGCGTTGAATTAAGCAAATCCGATATTCCCGGTGCTCCCTCTTATCCAGTCAGAACTATTTTAGGAACTCAAAAGTTTAGGAACCAGAAATTGTTGGCGCAAATGGAAGTCAACTGCCAGCAGCGACAGTTTAGAACCGTCCGAGTTAGCGAAGATGGCGAAAATTGGTCGAATTTCGATCCGAGATGGACTTTAGTCGATCGCAACTCATCTTTGTCTCGGCTAGTTGACTATACTTGTAAATTGGCGATCGCAGAACAAGAGAATAAATAAGTAGAAAAAAAACACAGAGTAACTATATCTTCAACCCTTAGCTTGCGGGTTGTGCCTGTGTTCCCGTAAAATCAGCGGCTTAAACCGCCGAGTGTTAATATTAAAATCAATCTAAAATCTAAAATCGGATGAGTGTTAATATTAAATTCCATCTAAAATCTAAAATCTAAAATCGGATGAGTGTTAATATTAAATTCCATCTAAAATCTAAAATCTAAAATCGGATGACAAACCCCACAGAGTATCGGCAAAGACGCGAACAATTAATGGCAAAAATTGGCAGCGGGACAGCCATATTTCGCAGCGCGCCCGCAGCCGTCATGCACAACGATGTAGAATACGCATACCGACAAGATAGCGATTTTTTCTACTTAACCGGTTTCAATGAAGCTGCGGCGGTAGCAGTGCTCGCGCCGCACCACGAAGAACACAAGTTTGTTTTGTTTGTGCAGCCAAAAGACTTGGAAAAAGAAACTTGGCATGGTTATCGCGCCGGAGTAGAAGGCGCTAAAGAATTGTACGGCGCGGATGAAGCTTTCCCCATTGCCGAACTTGCGGAAAAATTGCCGAAATATTTAGAAAAAGCCGATCGCATATACTATCACTTCGGGCGCGATCGTACTTTCAACCAAACAGTCCTCAATCACTGGCAGCGCTTGATGGCAACCTACCCGAAACGCGGCACAGGCCCCACAGCAATCGAAGATTCCAACATCATTTTACACCCGATGCGGCTGGTGAAAAGCGAAACAGAATTAGCATTAATGCGAAAAGCCGCTAATATCTCAGTTGCAGCGCACAACCGCGCCCAAGAATTCGCCAAACCGGGCAGATACGAATATGAAATTCAAGCGGAAATAGAACATACTTTTGGCTTAAATGGCTGCACTCCCGCTTACCCTTCAATTGTTGCATCAGGTTACAATTCCTGCGTCCTCCACTACATCGAAAACAACCGCCAAATGCAGGAAAACGATTTGTTGCTAATAGATGCTGGTTGTGCCTGCGGGTACTACAACGCCGATATTACTCGCACCTTTCCTGTTAGCGGCAAATTTACAGCCGAACAACAGATAATTTATGACTTAGTTTTGCAAGCACAATTGCAGGCAATTAGTCAAGTATATCCCGGAAATCCTTACAGCAAAATTCATGAAACAGCGGTGCGCGTTTTGGTGGAAGGTTTAATGGATTTAAAACTTTTGGTGGGGGACATTGAAGAGATAATTAAAGAAGAGAAATACAAGCCATTTTATATGCACCGCACTGGTCATTGGCTGGGATTGGATGTGCACGATGTCGGGGTTTATCAGTACGGCGAAAATCCGCAAGTTTTGCAGGCAGGACAAGTGCTGACGGTGGAACCGGGGATTTATATTTCTCCTTATATTAAACCCGTTGAAGGACAGCCGGAGGTTCCTGAAAAATGGCGCGGTATTGGCGTGAGAATTGAAGATGATGTTTTGGTGACATTGGAAAGTCATGAAGTCTTGACGGCGGGAGTTCCTAAATAAAGGAAAAGTAGAAGGCTTTGGGCAGAAGTCAAGAAAGATTGATTAATTAAGTTAGCAGTGAAGGCTTGAGCTTTGTTAGTATTGGCTTGAAAAAGCTCAAGTCCGCAACTGCCAAACAAAGAGCGCTTATGTGTATTGATCCTACCAAGATCGATCGACCTCTGGAAACCTGCGAAGCATTAGTAGCAGAGCAAAAAGCAAAAATTCTACAACTTGAAGAGGATTTGCAGCAGCAGAGAGAATTGTGCCAGAAATTAGAAGCACAACTCAAAGCAGTCGAGAATCCTGGCATTTCGGGTTGGGCAACTGAATCGGATATCACCGAGGACGATCGCATTCAGTTAATTGCATCTCTGGAAAAAAGCCAGGAAATGTACCGAACTCTCATCAAACATTATCCGAATGGTTCGGTATTTTTGTTCGATCGCGATTTGCGCTATACTCTGGTTGATGGTCAAGGTTTGGCAGTAGTTGGTTTGTCCAAAGAACAGTTGGAAGGCAAAACATTGTGGGAAGTATCGCCACCTGAAGATTTGCCCCTTTTTGAGACTACATATCGCGCAGCTTTGGCAGGAAAAGAGAATACTTTTGAATATAAATACGGCAATCGCGTTTATTCAACAACAATTGCTCCCGTCAAAAACGACCGGGAAGAAATTTTTGCAGGACTGGTTCTTACTCAAGATATTACCGAAAAAAAACAGGCAGAAATAGCGCTGGAAGAAATCAAAAATCAGCTAGAAATTAAATATCAAAAGCGCACTGAAGACTTAAAAACAGCCAATAGTCAATTGCAGGAAGAAATTATTTCTCGCTGGCGCGCCGAAGAAGCTCTGCGGCAAAGCCAGGAACAGCTAGAATTGTTTTTCTCGCAATCTTTAGATGGCTTTTTCTTTGTGATGCTGGACGAACCAGTACACTGGGACGATACAGTTGACAAAGAGAAAGTCTTGGATTACGTATTTACTCACGGGCGGGTAACGAAGGCGAACGATGCTTTGATAGCCCAATACGGAGGTATTAGGGAACAGTTTATTGGCCGCACGCTTGACTCTTTATTTTCCAACAACTTTACTGGCAGCAGAGAGATAATCAAGCAATTTTTTGATGAAGGCCGGATTCATATCGAAAATGACAATCGCAAGTTTGACGGAGATCTAATTTGGGTGGAAGGCGACTATATTTGCATTTATGATTCCCACGGCAGAATCGTCGGGTATTTTGGCGTGCAGCGGGATATTAGCGATCGCAAAAAAGCAGAAGCAACCCTCAGAGATAGCGAAGAACGCTTTCGGGCAACCGTCGAACAAGCGGCAGTCGGCATTACCCACCCTGACGAAACAGGCCACTATTTGCGAGTCAATCAAAAATTCTGCGAGATAGTGGGATATACTGCGACTGAACTGCTGTCGCGCACTTGGATGGACGTTACTTACCCAGAAGATATAGATGCAGATTTAGAACAAAACAAGAAATTATTTGCCGGGGAAATTGACAGTTTTAAAATGGAAAAACGCTTGCTGCACAAAGACGGCACTGTAGTTTGGGTAAATATTACTGTATCGCTCATCCAAGAACCGCTGAGTGGGGCAATTTATAATGTAGTAGTGACAGAAGATATTAGTGATCGCAAAGCAACCGAAGCAGCGCTGAAAGAAAGCGAAGAAAGGTTCCGACAGCTAGCAGAAAACATTGAAAGCGTGTTTTGGATGGTAGGCATTCAACCCCAGGAAATTATTTATATCAGTCCGGGTTACGAAAAGATTTGGGGCAGAAGCTGCGCTGATTTGTATGCTAACGGGCGCTTTTTTGCAGATTCCCTCCATCCAGAAGATCGCGAGCGGGTTATTGGTAATTTAACTAGACAAATTGAGTCTGAAGACGAGATAGAATATCGAATTGTCAGGCCGGACGGCAAAATCCGCTGGATTCGCGATCGGGCTTTTCCGATTATAAATCAATCGGGTAAAGTTTACCGCATCGTGGGCATTGCAGTAGATATTACCGCACGCAAACAGGCAGAAAAAACCATCCGCGAAAGTGAAGAACGCTTCCGCCAGTTAGCAGAAACTATCCAAGATTCCGTCTGGCTAATGTCTGCGGAATTCACCGATTTATTGTATCTGAGTCCAGCTTACGAACAAATCTGGGGGCGCAGTCGCGAAGAATTGTATGCTGAGCCCTTAAAAATGATGGAGTGGGTGCATCCAGAAGATAAACATTTGTTGGAAGAGGCAATGGGGCGAGTGTTGCAGGGCGAGTCCACCAGTACCGAATATCGCATTTTTCTGCCAGACGGCACAATGCGCTGGGTGTGCGATCGAGCTTTTCCCATTTACGACGAATCGGGCAAAATTTACCGCATCGCGGGTATTGGCGAAGATATTAGCGATCGCAAATTTACCGAAGCCCGCATTCAAGGAGCACTCCGCGAAAAAGAAGTATTGCTGAAAGAAATTCACCACCGAGTCAAAAATAATATGCAGGTAATTTCCAGTCTGCTGCAGCTTCAAGCTCAATATATTGAAGACGAAGCAACGCTAACTTTATTTGAAGAAAGCCAGACTCGCATCCATTCAATGGCTTTGATTCATGAGCAATTGTATCAATCCGAAAATCTCGATCAGATCGCCCTGTCCCCCTATGTCGAAAATTTGGTTGCTAATTTGTATCAATCTTTTGGTTGTGGCAACACTTCCATCCAATTTAACCTCAAAGTTGACCCCATTTATTTAAACATAGAAACCGCTATTCCGTGTGGCTTAATTATTAACGAACTGGTTTCTAACTCTTTAAAATACGCATTTGGATCTAATTTAAATGGTGAGATCTCTATTAAGTTTAATGAAACAAGTAGTCATCAATTTCATTTAATTATTCAAGATAACGGTCGCGGATTTCCGGCTAATTTTGACGTGAAAAATACTGAAACATTAGGATTGCGATTAGTAAGAATGTTGGCTTACCAATTAGAGGCAAGTATTGCCATTGACAGTCAGCGGGGAACCTGCTACACTCTGATTTTCCAAGAGTTAAATTATCGGCAGCGTATTTAACGAAAAATGAACCCTATACAAATTTTGGTTGTAGAAGACGAAGTTATTGTAGCCCAAGACATAGCAGGTCGATTGAAAAAACTGGGATATGCAGTCACAGCTACAGTTTCTTCAGGAGAAGAAGCTATTCAAAAAGCGATAGAAAACCCGCCCGATTTAGTCTTGATGGATATCGTGCTTAAAGGGGACATGGACGGGGTAACAGCAGCCGATAAAATCCGAACTAATAGAAATGTGCCAACAATATTTTTAACCGCTTATGCCGACGATCAAACACTGCAAAGAGCGAAACTTACAGATCCGTTCGGTTATATTATCAAACCATTTCAACAAAATGATTTGCGGGTGGCGATCGAGATTGCCATGCACAGACACGAAATCGAAACCAAGATGCGAGAATCTCTCAAAGCTGCGGAAGCAGTCAGAGAGTCGGTGGAAGAAAAATCGCACCGCCAAAACCAGTATATTTCCATGGCCGCTCACGAATTGCGGAACCCGCTCAACGCGATTTTAATTTCTGCGGAACTTCTGGATCTCGATCGAACTCGCAGCAGTGACGAATCCCAAGTTAGAACCCTGCGGCTGGTGCACTCAGCTACCCAAAAGATGAACCAGCTAATCGACGATATGCTCTTCATGGGCAGGGCAGAATCAGGCCAACTCAAATGCAATCCATTACCGATAAATTTAATCGAGTTTTGTCAAAACTTGCTCGATCAATTGCAGTTAGGAAATGAAGCAAAGCACAAACTAACATTAATCCCTTCAGATGTTACCAGCGCGATGTTAGATCAACAATTGCTGCACGGTATTATTTCTAACTTAATCGTCAATGCCATCAAATATTCTCCCAACGGCGGGCAAGTCACCTTGGAATTGGAATGCCGTCCAGCAAGCGAAGGAGACAAAGAAGCTATTTTCGGCTTATCTCCTCAGTGTTTGTTTCCCAATTCCCAATTTACCAATATTAACTCTCCCTTACTAATTATGCGTATCCGAGACGAAGGTATGGGCATCCCAGAAACTGAAGTAGGGAAAATATTTGAAATGTTTTACCGCTGCAAGAATACTGGGAAGATTAAAGGTAATGGTTTGGGATTAACAATTGTTAAAAAAGCTGTGGAATTGCAAGGAGGCGCGATCGCCTGCGAAAGCAAAATGGGCATCGGTACAACCTTCACAGTCGCGCTTCCTTACGTAGCACTTTCCTGTAGGACTCAACGAGAAAGAACTTAAATACCCCTACAAACACTAATCAAAGTGTTGCAAAATCCACTCCACCGCCACGGCTAAATTTGCTGCAACAAAATCAGGTTTAGTATGGTGCTGATACTCCCCACTCAACACGCTTTCTCCGTAACCAGTCTGCACCAAAATACCAGTACAGCCGGCATTGTGAGCCATATCAACATCAGTCGCTTTATCCCCCACCATAAAACTATTTCGCAAATCTAAATCCTGTTCCCAAGCAGCGGCTACCAACATCCCTGTATTCGGTTTTCGCCACGTTGTATACCGCGTAAATTCTGGGTTGGTTCCGCCTTCTGCTGCGCTTAAATAAGGACAGTAATAAAGAGCATCTAACTTTGCTCCTGCTTCATTTTCTAATAGCTGACAGAGGCGTTTGTGCAAAGCTTCTACGTGGCTAACCGGATAATAATCCCTCGCCGGGCCGGATTGATTGGAAACCAAACAGCAAAATATTTGCTTGTCATTTAAACGGCGTACAGCTTCGGCGACTCCGGGGATTAAATGCAAATCTTCTACTTTGTGAATGTAGCCGGCTTCGATATTGAGAACGCCATCTCTGTCAAGAAATACTGCTGGTTTCATTGTTGTATTGTTTTTGATATAACTCGGCGATTGAAATCGCGTCTACACAAACAAAGTCCGACTGCGCGGACTGAAGAGAAGAAATGCAAGTCTAGGTAAACTCGTCATTCTAAAATAGATTGTTTTTCCAGCCATTCGCGGAAACTATTATGATACAAACTATAGCAAATTTCTCCTCCGATTTCCTGCTTATTTAAGAACTCGATCCAATTGTCTAACACCTTTTCAACATCGTATTCATCCTGATCAATTATATTGGCGATCGCACTTACAGATAAACTTGCTGTTGATTGTACCAAAACATTCAGCACAGACAACTCGATCGCCGATAAAGCATCACCTCTCATCCGCAGCCAGTGGTTTTGATAATACGCTGCTAAACCGGGAGGAAGTTCAGAGACAAGTGAGGACTCCCCCAGATTAGCATCGGGGCGTGAATTCTCGTTAATGGCAGGTAACATCTGACTCAGATACATGAAATTGTCTTCGCTGACAGTTGCGAGTTGTTGACCCAATTCCGGTGCAGTTAAATCCGGTGCGGTTGATAGGTATTGCTGAATGTAGTTCAGGGCATCTTCGCGATTTTGGGCGGGATAATCTCTTAAATCGAGAGTTTGAGAAGGGGTTTCAATTAACAAACCGGATTTCTCTCTCAAAAACGGGCGGCGGGCGAGGATAAAATAAGTACGATCGCCCAAATATCTCGGCAGATAAAACAGATTTGTGCTGGGAGGCTGACTGGTGCGGGCGATCGCGTCTACAGAATCAATGACTATTATCAACTTTTGGCGATCGGCTAATTTATCGCTAATTTGCTGAAGCAACAAAGACAGAAACCAACTCCCATCATCGGATTCGAGATTTTGAAGTTGAGATCTTAGCTTGACATTTTCCGATGTTTCCCCATTGGCGGCAAGGTATTTGTCAATCAGTTGAGTGCAGACAGAAGCGAGAAAATCTTCAGCTCGATTTTTGCCCTCAACTGCAGCGTTGTAATAGATACTGCGAGGATGGGCCCTGACATATTGGGCGAGGATGGAACTTTTGCCGCAGCCGGGAGTGCCGACAATTGTGAAATAACCGCGGCTGTGGGAGTTTAGGAAGTCGGAAATGGCAGAAAATACAAATTTGCGCCCGACAAAATTCTCGGTTTTTTCTCGCAGGAGTTGCTGAAATTCTTTTGGGTAAGCAGCGGTGGAGATGGGAGTTGGCAGAGGTGAGGAATTCATGTTAGTGCCTCCATCCCTTCTAAGCGCAGGAAATATACGCGGCCGGATTCGTCGCCTGCCACAATTGTGAGTCCATCGGGTGCAATGGCGCAACAGGCGATCGCACTTTCACCAGTGAAACTGGCAATGACATTTCCATTCGACAAATCCCAGACTTTGAGGGTGTTGTCCGATGAACCAGAAATCGCCCGCTTGCCATCAGCAGTGACGGTTACTGCTTTTACCGAGTTGCTATGACCATTGAGAGTAAACAGTTCGTTTCCAGTTGTTAAATCCCAGACTTTGATGGTGCTGTCCGACGAACCAGAAATCGCCCGCTTGCCATCAGCAGTGACGGCTACTGCATTTACCGAACTGGTGTGACCATTGAGAGTAAACCGTTCCTTTCCAGTTGTTAAATCCCAGACTGTGAGGGTCTTATCCGATGAAGCAGAAATCGCCCGCTTGCCATTAGCAGTTATGGCTACTGCATTTACCGAATTGCTGTGACGTATGAGCGTAAATTGTTCCTTTCGAGTTGTTAAATCCCAGACTTTGAGGGTGAGGTCGTCCGAACCAGAAATTGCCCGTTTCCCATCAGCAGTGACGGCTAGTGTATTTACTGAGGAGCTGTGACCCTGGAGAGTAAACAGTTCCTTTCGAGTTGTTAAATTCCAGACTTTGAGGGTGAAGTTATCCGAACCAGAAATCGCCCGTTTGCCATCAGCAGTGACGGCTACTGCATTTACCAAGTCGCTGTGACCTTTGAGAGTAAATTCTTCCTTTCCAGTTGATAAATCCCAGACTTTAATAGTCTTGTCCGATGAACCAGAAATCGCCCGTTTACCATCAGCAGTGACGGCTACTGTATTTACTGAGTAGCTCTGACCTTTGAGAGGAAACTGCTCATCTCCTGTCGTTAAATCCCAGACTTTAATGGTCTTGTCATCTGAAGCAGAAATTGCCCGCTTCCCATCAGCAGTGATGGCAACAGCATTTACAGAGTAACCTTGACCTTTAAGAGTAAACTGTTCATCTCCTGTCGTTAAATCCCAGACTTTGAGGGTGTCCCAGGAACCAGAAATTGCCCGCTTGCCATCAGCACTGACGGCTACTGCATTTACTGAGTCGCTGTGACCTCTAAAAGTAAACAGTTTCTTTCGAGTTGTTAAATCCCAAATTTTGAGAGTGTTGTCATCTGAAGCGGAAATTGCCCGCTTGCCATCAGCACTGACGGCTACTGCATTTACCCAATCGCTGTGACCTTTGAGAGTAAACAGTTGTTTTCGAGTTGTTAAATCCCAGACTTTGAGAGTGTTGTCTGACGAACCAGAAATCGCTCTCTTTCCATCAGCATTGACAGCTACTGCATTTACTGAGTCGCTGTGACCTTCGAGAGTAAACTGTTCCTTTCGAGTTGTTAAATCCCAGACTTTGAGAGTGTTGTCTCTTGAACCAGAAATCGCCCGTTTCCCATCAGCACTGACGGCTACAGCTTTTACTGAGTTGCTGTGACCTTTGAGAGTAAACTGTTCCTTTCCAGTTGTTAAATCCCAAACTTTGAGGGTGTCATCCCACGAACCAGAAATCGCTACCTTGCCATCAGCACTGACGGCTACTGCATTTACTGAGTTGCTGTGGCCTTCAAGAGTAAACACTTCCTTTCGAGTTGTTAAATCCCAGACTTTGAGAGTGTTGTCTCTTGAACCAGAAATCACTCGTTTCCCATCAGCAGTGACGGCTACTGCTTTTACCCAATCGCTGTGACCCGCAAGAGTGCGTATCAGTCCCCTGCCAGGGGGAGTGATACAGGGTGTGAACGGACGCAACCAAGGTGTTACTTTCCGCTGTTTGACTACCTCCAGCATTGCCTGAATTTCTGGTATTTTCAAATGTACCAAGCGCCCCCACAATTGCTCTGCGAGTTGTGTCTTATCTTGATCCAAAATATCGGCTGACATCCACAATACCCTTTGAATCAAGTTCAGGGCTTTCACTTTTTCTGAGTTGTACTCTGGGTGACTTAATGCTTCTGAATCGTCAACCAAATTGAAATCATCAATCAGTGCCTGCAGTCCAAACTCAGGATGCTGAATCTTTGGCATCAGGAAGTTAAAATCTGTCAGCGTTTGATAATATTTTCCTAAATTTCCAGACTTGACATAATTTGGCAGTAAGCTGCCCAGATAAGCACGTTGAAAGAAAAGTGGTTGGGCCTCTAACTTCTCAGCAAATTCTCCCATCTCACGCCATCCTCTTTTCTAAATACTCAGTAATCCGTTGATTTACTTCCCGAAAGAGCTTCCGCTTTGAATCCATCTCCCGTTTGTCTTTCAGAAAGTCAAGGAAACTAGCATGATAGATGCCGTAGCAGATTTCTCCGTCTACATTCTGCTTTTTCAAATACTCCACCCACTCATCTAAAACCGCTTCTACGTCGCATTCATCTTCCTTAGCAATTCCAGCAATCATCTCGCAGGGAATCGGCGTGCCAATCTCTAACAAAATATACAAGACAATCTCCATCAATTGCCCGGGCTTAGCTTCCAGCCCCATCCGCACCCAGTGGTTTTGATAATACTCTTGCAGCCCGTCTGGCAATTGCTTTAAACTTAAGTCATTGTAATCGCCATTAGCAACTGCTGGCAAAACATAGCGCAAATACATAAAATTATTTTCGCTTTTGTTTGCCACTTGTTCGACAAAATTTGTATCGGGAATGCTACGGATTTGAATCCAGTTTCTCAGTTCATCTTTATACTGAGAATCGGTATATAGCAGATGCCGAATATACTCTTTGATATCATCCTGATTGAAATTAACATACTCGCTGTCTCTTAAATCTAACTCTTTTACTGGAACTCCCGGAGATACAGACAGCCTCTTTTGATGGAGGTTATGCGGTCGCCTCGTCAGCAAGAAATAAACCAGATCTGGCAGAGTTGTCGGTAAATATAAAAGATTTTCTCCCGCTTCTTGTTCGACTTCATCCAGTGCATCAACTGCAATTACCAAACGTTCGCCCAAAGTGAGTTTTCCCGCCACCTTTGCCAGTAACGTCGGTAAATCCGCATCTGCTGAATTTTGCAATTCATAGCGGTCAATTAATTGCTGGCGAATGCTCTTCAAAAACAATTCTGGTCGGTTGCGGCCTTCGACGAGAATATTGAAATAGCAGGGAAATTTATGTTCCGAGACGTATTTAGCAACAATCGAACTTTTGCCCATTCCCGCATCCCCGATGATTGTAAAATAACCGTGAGGATTTTCGCTGATAAATTGCTGAAAAGTATCAAAAACAAATCGGCGACCGCAAAAAGTCTTAATTTTTTCTGCTATGAGTGATTCAAACTCTGGTGGCAGCGTATTTTCGGCATTCCAATCTTTTGGGTCAACAATATCTGTGGGTTCTATTCCTAATGCTTTAGCTATCTGGGTAACTTGCCGTCTTTCTACACCATTAATACATTCTTTTGTACCGAGTAAGCGCTTAATTGTGTCCTGGGAAACATTAGCTTTTGCTGCAAGTTGTTCTATCGTCAGGTTAGCTTGCTTGTAGGATTCTTTGAGCTTGATTTTTCCAGTTGCACTCGATTGAACCTTATCGGATTGGCGCATAGTAGGTTTTTAGCTATGGTTGTTAGTTTTTCAGTTAATTCGATAATTCGATGATCCGACACTCCGACAGGGAATGAATTCCCTGTCTCAGAACAAAAGTCCTCTTGCATAGGACTGAAAATTAGTATTTTAGTCGGTTGCAACCGACTTCTGCTATTAGCCAGGAAATTCATTTCCTGGCGGATTTCGGGGGAATGAAACAGCATGGGGGCTAGCGGCCGCGAGATTTCATGATTATTCATCCGTAACTCCGATCGCACTCACATTCTATATTTAAATATTTCTGTCTGTCTAGGGCAGATAGGTTGTAATCTCCTGCCTTATCTGCCCCAAAAATTAGGGCATATCGCAAGTTAAAACTCGCCCTATCTGCCCTTGAGTCTCGCTGTTTGCTTCGGTAGAGTAATTGTAGAAACAAAAAAATATCACTATTTTGGAGAGAAAACAGTTATGAATTTTAACTTATTCGGCAACTCGCAACCTGATGAAGATTATAGCGACATTGCAGAAGAAATACTGGAAGAATTGCTGCGGCAAGTTCGCCAAAGCTACAATGTCGCCCTTACCGTCATCGGTACATCGGCAATTCTTGCTTTCGTAGGTGTGGGACTTGTTTATGCTAATAAAGTTCAGGAAGGTGCTGTCACTACTGCCGCGGGAGGAGTGACAACTGTTGCCGCCACTCGGTTTGCCAACCAAAAAAAGAAGGAATTACAGGAGATGATGGAGCTTGTTGAAAAACGAAGAGCGAAAGAGGAATCACGGAAAATGATTCCTCGTCCCCAGGCTCTGCCTCCTGTGAAGCCCCGATAAGCGAGGCAGAGCCTCTAGATATGGGTTCCCAGGCTCTGCCTGGGAACCACCTAAATTGTAGGGACACGGCACTGCCGTGTCCTGACTTAGATATCCTAGTTTTTAGCCGCCCCAAACCTTCTTCAAAACATCTTGAGGAGAGATGTCCGCCATTTTGCCAGTAGGAGATTTAATGCCCAAAAATCGATCGCTCTTTGGCAACAATTTCGCCGGTTCAGTCGGGCCAAACAAAGCTATTGTATAAGTTTGAACCGCCACAGCTAAGTGCATCGGCGCACTGTCAGTACATATCATCAAATTAGCAGCAGCAATGGTGGCGGCCAACTTGCCCACATCATCCGGCGAGATAACTTTTACATTCGGACATAACTCGACTAACTTTGCCACGAACTCTGCATCTTCGGGGCCTTTCACAACAACAACGGGCAAATTAGGCTGCCGCTGCTGACAGTCTTGGATAATTTGCTTCCAGTTGTCTGTAGGGTAAATTTTGTCAATACCTTTAGACACAGCTAATTGACTGGAACCGCCGTGAATTAGAATGTAGCCGCTTTCTTTTACCCCCAACCGCTGCTGTTCGGCTTCCGCCCACTGAATGTCCTGTTTTGGTACATTAATTGCGATCGCCGGACAAGGATTTGTAATGTTGAATCCTTGCAGCAAATCGTGGTACATTGAAGCCGCGTACTGTTCAGTTTTCAGCGGTACCGCAGCGGTGAGAAATCGAGCGCCGTTGGTTCCCGAATAGCCAACTCTCTGCGGAATGCCGGTCAGCCACAGCAGCAGCCCTACAGTCCACCGCTGGCCGAGGGAAATCACTGCTTCGTATTCGCGATCGCGAATTACGCCCAGTAAATTGCCCCAATCCGCCATCGCGTTGCGGTCTTTGAAGTTGTAAGTTAAGACTTCTTTAACAGACTTGCAGACTCGGTAAGCACTTTTTGCCCTCGGTTCGACAATGACATCAATTTGCGCGTCGGGATAAGACTGCTTGAGGTCATCAAGAGTGGGGAAAAATAAAATTTGGTCGCCAATCCCGCCAGGGACAAGTGCTAGTATTCGCATCATAAACGATCGGGCTATTATTGATCGAGGTAGCTCTCAGAGATCGGCTCTCAACTATCAGCTTATAGTATTTCTAGACCTTAAAAGCTACTGGCTGACAGCTAAACAACTGACTCAAAAGTACAGGACGCTCTTATTATATATATCTAGTTGGGTTAAAAACGGTTAGTAAATGCACTTATTAATTCCTGCAGCGGGTTCGGGGCGACGGATGGGGAGTCAGCGGAACAAACTGCTGCTGACTTTGCTGGGAAAACCTTTGCTGAGTTGGACTTTGGCTGCGGCTGAAGCTTCGCAGCACATTAGCTGGATTGGCATCATGGGCCAGCCAGACGATTTTCCTGATTTTAAAGCAATTCTGAGCGATTTATCTTTGGTTAAGCCCGTGGAACTGATTAAAGGAGGCGCCACCAGGCAAGAGTCAGTTTACAACGGTTTGCAGGCTTTGCCGCCCAATGCCGATCGAGTCTTGATTCACGACGGCGCCAGGTGTTTGGCAACTGCTGAATTGTTCGATCGATCGGCAGAGGCCCTCTTGACCTGTCCAGGCTTGATTGTAGCCGTCCCGGTCAAGGATACGATTAAGGTCGTAGATGAGCGTCGGATAGTGCGAGACACCCCAGACAGAAGCAATTTGTGGGCTGCCCAGACTCCCCAAGGATTTGAAGTTAAATTGTTAAAGCAGTGTCACGAAGAAGGGCGACAGAAAGGTTGGGAAGTAACCGACGATGCGGCTTTGTTTGAAAAATGCGGTTTACCAGTGCAAATTGTGGAGGGAGAAGAGACGAATTTGAAAGTCACAACACCCGTAGATTTAGCACTAGCTGAATTTATTTTGCGGCAGAGATACGGGGAAAAGTTTTAAATTGTGTAAGGGAAGATTGGGAATTGGCAATGGGAATTTGTAAGCTAACTAAGTCCTCATAAAAACTCAGAATACCCAGATACCCGACTTTTTAAAGAAGTTGGGTATCTAATAACCCTCGCCTTTTAGCTTTAATTAAATTGACCTACTTAGTAAGGGCTGGCTGTTGGTCGGACGATAATTTCGCTAACATCAACATCGTCAGGTTGTTCGATCGCAAATACAATCGATCGCGCGATCGCAGCAGCAGGAATAGCTATTCTGCGGAATTCTTGCATTCCCGATCTTGCAGTTTCATCAGTGATGCTCTCGGCTAACTCAGACTCGGTTACTCCAGGAGAAATCACCGTCACCCGAATGTCGCCCCCAACTTCTTGTCTCAAGCCTTCTGAGATGGCTCTAACGGCGAATTTAGTAGCACAGTAAACAGCAGCAGTAGGAGAAACCGCGTGTCCGCCAATTGAAGAAAGATTAATAATCTGACCAGACTTTTGTGCTTTCATGACAGGAAGTGCCGCCGCAATGCCGTACAAAACACCTTTGATATTGACATCAATCATGCGATCCCATTCCTCAACTTTCAGTTGTTCGAGTGCGGATAGGGGCATGATGCCAGCATTGTTAATCAGGACATCTACGCGATCGAACTTACTTTGGGCAAATTGAACGATATCCTCCATTTGACTGCGTTGCGTCACATCTAGAGCCTGGTATTCGACTGTTCCACCCTCCGCACGAATGTCCTTGGCGATCGCTTCTAGGCGATCGGTGCGACGTGCG
This sequence comes from Microcoleus sp. D3_18_C4, assembly GCF_036702355.1. Classification (NCBI taxonomy): domain Bacteria; kingdom Bacillati; phylum Cyanobacteriota; class Cyanophyceae; order Oscillatoriales; family Microcoleaceae; genus Microcoleus; species Microcoleus sp. D3_18_C4. The sequence continues at coordinate 58,127 of NZ_JAUBTF010000006.1, read as the reverse complement.
CCTAAAACAACTTTTGCGCCCTTTTTAGCAAGCAACTTAGCACTGGCTTCACCGATTCCACTACTGGCTCCAGTGATAATGATGACTTTGCCATTTAAGTTAGACATTGAAATCTCCTATTTTTGTGATGTTACTGGGAATTTGATTTGGTTTTCTTGGAATAGCTCTTTGAGAGTTCCTGCTGCAATCAAGGCACGGGGATAACCTGATGTCACGGTGGTGATATAAATGACTTCCATCAGTTCTTGTGGTGTAACTCCATAATTGAGAGCATATTGTGCATGAAGTTTGAACTGCGGCATCGTGCCCTGTGCGGCAAATCCCGCCAGAGAAATAAGCTGACGGGTTTTATTGTCCAGCACCTCACGCGCCCAGATATCGCCCAACGCATATTTGAGAGTCATGTCGGCAAGTTCTGGGAAATCCCTTTGAAGCTGTTCAAAATGCGGTGGTAGTCCTTTTCCACCCGTAAGACTATTCACAACTCTTTCGCCACGCTCTTGGCGTGTCAGCGTTTGTGAAGGTTGCGGAACTGTTTTTTGGGCTTCCATAGGTGAAGCAATAAAAATTGCTCCCGCTATGGTTAAAGTTAAAACTACCCCTACGGTTAAAGCTAAAAACTTTCCCTTCATGATTTCCCTTCTGTTGAGATTAGTTTGAATTACAGAAACTGACCGCCAGAGACTTCGATTCTCTGTGCATTCACCCATCTGTTGTCTTCGGATAGTAAAGCGGCGATCGCACCGCCGATATCATCAGGCATACCGACGCGACCCAAGGCAGTTTGCGAAGCGATAAAGCTGTTAATCTCAGGATTGTCACGCACCGCACCGCCATTAAAATCCGTTTCAATTGCGCCTGGGGCTACCACATTCACAGCAATCTGTCTGTGTCCTAATTCCTTAGCCATGTATCGGGTCAAAACTTTGATCGCTCCCTTCATGCTTGCATAAGCTGCATAGCCCGGTAGAGCAAAACGGGCAAGTCCCGACGAAATATTGACAATCCGTCCTCCATCATTTATCAAAGGCAGAAGTTTCTGCGTGAGGAAAAAAACGCCCTTTACATGAATATTCATCAATCGATCGAAATCATCTTCGGTGGTATCAGCAAAAGACGCATGAACACCAACACCAGCATTATTCACGAGGTAATCAAAATTCTCTGTCTGCCATTTATCTTGAAGTGACTGCTTGACTTGTTCCACAAAACCGTCAAAGGTTTTAGTGTTTGAAGTATCCAGTTGCAGTGCAACGGCTTGAGCTCCGAGATCGGCGATCGCAGATACGACATTTTTGGCATCCTCATCGCTGTTGTGATATGTCACGATGACATCGACTCCTTTTCTGGCAAGGGTCAAAGCGGTATTTTTGCCAAGTCCTCGGCTCGCCCCTGTTACCAATGCGATTTTTGTCTGGTTGTTCGTCATTGCCTTATCCTTTTACTGTTTCATTCAGATGTGTTCATCCTATGAGTAAAAGCAAGGGTTTTGAATACACAGACCTCGCAATTTATTGCCTAATCCTCCAAAGCCATATTTTCTGAATGGCTCAAGATGCTCTATGATTAGCAAAAGGAAATGGTTAAATCAATCAAAAAACTAGCAGGGCAATTGAAATGCTCAACCAAGTAATAAACCAAGATGCGATCGCTAATCAATGTAAAGAATTGGCGGCATTAGTAACTCGGCACACTGAAGGCAAGGGGAACGGTTTGCATAAAACAGCTATAGATAAGCTGGAATTGACGCGAGAATCTTCAGTTTATGCAGCACTACATGGTGTTTATGAACCTCTTCTCGCCATCATTGTTCAGGGTCAAAAAGAAGCGTTGCTGGGTGAGGAAACCTATCGCTATGGCGAGGCTCAATATCTTGTGATCTCTGTTGATTTACCTATTAACGGATTTGTTGTAGAGGCTACCCCAGACAAGCCGTATTTAGGATTAAAGCTGAATTTAGATCCACGCCAACTCTGTGACATTATTACTGCCCAAACCAACCCAAGTGCAAATAAGAAAGAAAACTCTGTTAGAGGTTTGTTCGTCAGCACCGCCGATGCACCGTTGCTCGATTGCGCCCTCAGACTGACAAGACTTTTGGATAGACCGCAGGATATCCCTATCCTGGCACCGATGATTATCCGCGAAATCTATTATCGTCTTTTAATAGGCGAACAAGGCGAAGCTGTCCGCCAAATCGCAACATCTGGCAGCAATATGCAGCGCATCGCTGAGGTACTCAAACTGATTAAAACTGATTTTGTAAAACCGATGCGTGTTGAGGATTTGGCAGGACAAGCCAATATGTCTCCTTCATCTTTTCATCACCATTTCAAGCAAGTGACATCGATGAGTCCACTTCAATATCAAAAGCAATTAAGACTATTAGAAGCACGTCGCCTGATGCTTTCCGAAAATGCCGATGCCACAAATGCTGCGTATCAGGTGGGTTATGAAAGCCCCTCACAGTTCAGCCGCGAATATTCTCGGATGTTCGGTGCGCCGCCGATTAAAGATATTGAGCGTTTGCGTACTGCTTGAGCGTAACTGTTTCGACTATATTGGTTTTGTGACCGTTAATACAAGTGGAGGATGAAAGGAATGCAATATAGCGGTAAATGGCGGATCACAGAGATGGCAATGTGGGATAGTGATTACTTGGACATGGAAGTTGAAGCCTATATCGAGATTGAGCCTACAGGTTCGGGAGAATTTCAATTCGGTTTAGTATCAGGTGACATTGACGGCGAAGTCGTCAAAGATGGAAAGGATGAGCGATTTGAGTTTACATGGGACGGTAATGACGAATGCGATCCTGCATCCGGTAGTGGTTGGCTAAAATTAAAAGATAAAAACTCGGTAGATGGTCGAATCAAATTCCACCAAGGCGACAGTTCTAGTCTTGTGGCTAAGCGCATTAGCAGTAAATAAGCGATCGCACTATTTTAGGCCATTTTTTTTAAACCGCAGATGAACGCAGATAAACGCAGATAAAATCCCATCCGCGTTCATCTGTGTTCATCCGCTGATATCTGTGGTTAAAATATCCCAATCTAACCAATAACCAATAACAACTGACTTAGGTTTCTCATGAAGGATTAATCGGAAACTCACCCTCACTATCAACCTCTGCGGCACTTTTAACTAAATCCAAAAACGCAAACACGGCGGGAATTAACAGCCCATCCCTCAAAACAGCCACCCCAATTACCCTCTCAAAATCCGACGGTAAACTGCAAACTTTCACCGAAGACGGTATCGGTTCCGCGGCCAAACGGGGCAGAATAGCTGCACCCAAACCTTGCATCACCATACTGACAATCGTTGAATCTTCGCTGAGTTCGTAACCGATATTTATGGGAAATTCTGCAGTTGTCAAATACTTGCGAAGCGGTATCGAACAAGCATTTTCTATCGGCTGCAAAATCAGCGGATAAGCCGCTAATTCTTCCCAGGTAATCTTAGCACTTTTACATTGCGCCTTCGGCGGCAGCAAAACCAGATATTTGTCCCGCAAAATTTCCCTAGTTTCAAATTCATCGGAGATGGGAAGAGAGACAAAGCCGATGTCTGCTTTGCCCGATCGCAAAGCCTCTTCCACAGCTTGGGTATAATAAACTTCGGTAATGCTAACCGTAATTTTGGGAAAGCAACTGCGAAATTTAGCAATAATACCCGGTAGGATATGAGTTGCGACACTCCGAAAAGTAACTATCCGTACCTGGCCTCCCTGCAAACCTTTTTCTAAATCCGCTTCTTTGACCATCATTTCTAAGGCGCAGGCTATTTGACGCCCGTGACTCACTACCCTTTGCCCCACTGGCGTCAGTTGAGCACCGTGTCGCCCCCGGTGGAACAATTGCACTCCCAATTCTGTTTCTAAAGAGGCGATGGCGTGGCTGACGGCGGATTGGGACAGTTCCAATTGCAAAGCGGCCTCGCTAAAGTTTTCACAGTCTGCTACAGCTATCAAAGCCTGAATTTGAGAGAGTTTCATCCGCCGCGTATTGATTTCGTTCATAGCGTTTGTGCCAGTAGTATCCAAATTGTCACAAGGCCTTCGATATATCGATTTTATTCATACAACCTATGCAAGCAATGCTTTGATTGTCAATTGCCGCAGAGTTAAGGTTAATTTATCAGGTAACAGATAGACTTTTACAGGGCTTGCACGACAACAATATTGTGCTGTAATTGCAATCAAATTATTGCCGTTAACAGCTATTTTTTATAATTTTATTGGTGCATTTTTTGTAGGAGTTATCACTTTAAGGTGTTGGCTATGTCTACTTACAACAGTCGCATAAACCCCCGAATAATGATGTTTTTTTTGATAGCCGATCGAGCTAAACCATCCGAAAAATATAAAGGGCTATCTCTCTTTTCAGCTATCAAAAAAATTGGGCAGTTTTTGCTGTACCTCATTTCTAGTGAGGACGAACTGAGAATTTGGCAGACGTGCGATCGCTATGGTAACACTTGGTGGCACGGTTGCGATCGGGCTACAGGTCGCTCTACCTGTGTGGCAACGGATGATGAAATGCGCGCTTGGATTGATCGGCGTTATTGCCAATAGTAGTGTGTGGGTTGCGTGGAAATGAAGTGAAATACAGCCCTCGATTAGCAATTACCAATTAGCAATTACCAATTAGCAATTACCAATTACCAAGTAGGAGATGCTATGCTTCAAATATCTTCCGAATGTGCAGCGCCAGATCGCATTATTCTGATGGAAAACGAGGTATACCGATTGCCTCAAACTCATCGAGAAATTCAAGTTTTGTCAGGAATTGCTTGGATCACGGTTGACCAACAGGACATCATCTTGCAAAGTTCTGAAAAAGTATCGCTTCCACCCAGCAAAAACTTTGCTGTCATATCCGCTCTCAACAATATGCCGCTGATTATGGCCGTCTGGCAAGACAAAAACCCAGTCATGCGATTTTAGATTTTAGATTTTGGATTGAAGAATTGGGAACGACTGATTATGTATGGGCTTGAAGCACGGGTCTACAGTTGCCTTCTTTTTTGAAACTGGTATCGGAACCTAGGGATTGAGAAAAAATTCGGCAGGAACACCCCAAAAAGCTCTATCTTAATAGTTATCACTTAGCTATTGGAGGACTCGATCGGTGCACTGCCGCTCTTATCACTTCAGCTATCTCGCAGCTATAAGTATTGTGTTATCGCCCGCACTCAGCTTGCTGGCAATTTCAGACGCCCGCGCTTATGCCCCAATTATAAATGCGAGGCGCGCCCAAGCGATCGATCACGCTCAGGCAACTGACCCCAAAACGCAAGCAGACGAACTCTTTGAAACAGGAGTAAAACAGCACCGGGAGGGTTTGTTTCGAGAAGCAATCGAGACTTTTGAGCAAGTTTTGGCAATTCGCAAGCAACTCGGCGACCAAGCAGGAATCGGAGAAACCCTCAACAATATGGGGGAAGTTTATGGCGAAATGGGTTTGAGGCCCAAAGCTTTGGAAGTTCTGCAGCAAGCTTTAGTCATTCACCGAGAAATCAGCGGAGGGCGTCGTACCGCGCGCACTCTCAATCTCATAGGTTTCGTCAACCGGATTGGGGACAATTTTTCCGAAGCGATGAAACTGCACCAACAAGCTTTGGAACTTGCCAAAACTACCGACGACCAAATTGAAATTGGAGAATCCCTCCACAACATCGCGGCCGTGTACGCAGAACAGGTAGATTACGCCAAGGCGATCGAATTTTATCAGCAAGCGCGGACGATTCGCACGGCATCGGGCGATAAACGCGATTTAGGCCGTACCCTCAATAATATGGGCGGCGTCTACTACAACATCGGCGACTTTAATAGAGCGATGGAATTTTACCACCAGGCTTTAGCAATTCGCCGGGAAATCGGAGACCGGGCTGGCGTCGGCCGCCTCCTCAACAACATGGCACTTACCTCCCGCAAACTCGGCAAAGATACTCAAGCGCTGATATATTTTCAGCAAGCAATACCGATGTTAGAAGCAATCGGTGACAAGACAAGTATCGGACGCTTGCTCAACAATATGGGCGCAATTCATGAAAGTCTCGGTCAAAATGCTCAAGCTCTCGAATCCTACGAGGAAGCTTTAAAAATTGCTCGTGAGGGCGGTGACAAAGCCGGAGAAACTACAGCGATGGAGGGCATTAAGCGATTGTCTTCCAGTCAGCTTGTACCGCAATAAGGAGAGAGAGTTAAGCTGTTCCGCATCGGGCGTGAAGATTGGAAGCGATCAACTTTGGCGATGATTTGACATTCATCTGCAAGTCGTTGTATAATTGCTTGCCAAAAGTATATAACTAAAAAAGAGGAACAAGGCTTCAGGGGCGCTATAATTTGATTAATATCGCGATCGCAAGATAGAAACAGTTTCTGTAGTAATTGGTATGCCAGAGCGGCTGCACAACACTTAATCTAAGCTATGGATATCCGTACCGAAAAGCCAGAAGATGTAGAAGCTGTTGGCAACATTAATATTGCGGCATTCGGGCGAAAAAATGAGGCTAACTTAGTCGATAAATTGCGGGGAATTGCATCTACATTTTCCTTCGTTGCGGTACAATCCGATCGCATTGTCGGACACATTTTCTTCAGTCCGGTTGTCGTGGAAGGAAAATGTTCCAGGAATTTGTCGATTCTAGGGTTGGCGCCAGTCGCAGTTCTACCCAACTATCAGCGGCAAGGTATAGGAACGCTGCTGATCCAGCACGGTTTAAAAGAGTGCGGGCGATCGGGATTTCAGGCAGTAGTTGTGCTTGGTCATCCAGATTTTTATCCGCGTTTTGGGTTTATTCCTGCTAGTAGAAAGAGCTTAAAATGTGAATATGATGTGCCCGATGAAGCGTTTATGGTGTTGGAGTTAGAAAGTGGAGCTTTGCAGGATTGCAGCGGCACGGTGAAGTATCGATCGGAGTTTAGTCTATGCGAGTGATATTAATTCCGATGAAGGACGGAATTATTCATCTCTCTCTGATTTCCCTCTGCGTTCTCTGCGTTCTCTGCGGTTAAATCATTCCGATGCAACCGGAACTGATCTGACGCAGTGGCGGTTTTTATCGTGATCTCTCGTAAAAAATTATAAAAATAACATTTAGTATTCACAGTGGAAAATGGTTGTGCTGTACTTGCCTTTGTGAACCATAAAAGTTGTACAACTATTACCCAGCAAAGTTATTTAAACGCCCCCTTTTCCCTTCTCTCCTTTTGCACCTTGCAAAGCAAAAACCGGAGTCAGAGCAGATTTCCCCTTCAGAGCAAGAGATCCCAAAGCCTCGCAAATAAAGTTTAGCTCGATCGACTCATACACCCTTTCAGCAATCAAAATTTGGTTTTCCCCCGCCTTGCTCATCAACCGAGCCGCCGTATTCACCGTATCGCCGAGGATATTAAACTCCCTACGCCCTCGCGGTTCCCCAACCTCAGCAGCAAACACCGGCCCCCGCGACAGCCCAATTTGACAGCTTACTTTTACTTCTTCACCCGCGATAATTACCAGAGGCCAACCTACAATCAGATCTCGGATCGCAATCGCCGCACTAGCCGCGCGGCTGGCATCATCTGTGTGAGCGTCAGGTACGCCAAAATAAATCAGCATATCCGAACCGTCTAAGTGCGCCGTTACTTTTTGCAACACGCCCCCTTTAGCTGACACTACAGCATCAATCGACGCAAACACCCGAGAAAAAGCCACTATCAGATTGACTTCTTCCTCCAGCGAAGCTTTGTCCACAGACTCTGGTAAACCAATCAAGTTGACAAACATCACCGTCGGTTCAGGAAAATCCGGCGGAATTTTCCGCCTGTCTGCATTTTCCACCAGCAGTCTCAGGATAGTTTTGGGAATATAACTAGCAAGGGGTTCAAGCCGATTCACAGCTTCCCCGATTTCTTTTACCAAGCCCGCCACGCTGCGATCGAGCAAGACCGAACTCGGCATCCGCCGCCCAGTCAAAGTGATATCATACTCTCCGAGTCGATCGTCCGTTAAATCGTCCGCCACCAAAAAATAACCCTGTTTCCCAGGTTCAAAACGAAATTGCTCTCCCAAAGACTCTCTAGCAGTTTCAGTCACACACACCCGCCCCACAGTCCCAGAACCCTCAGCTTGCTTGGCTTGCTGGACTGAATGCCCCAGCAGTACGTGAGCCATCCGCAGCGGGGTACCGATGTCAGCACTAATATAGCGCCCGCAGTGGATGCCCACCCGCATCCTCAAAGACAAAACACCCCGCGCCGTTTCAATATTGGCAAATTCAGCCATCGCCCGCTGCATCCGCAAACCCGCCCGCACCGCCCTCGCTGTATCCTCTTGGTAAACCCCTGACAGAAACTGCACCAGCATCGCATCTCCGGTAAACTCCAGCAAATCCCCGCCCGATTTGCTGACAATTTCAATCATCGAGGCAAAATAGTCGTTAATCACGCCCAGCAGGCTTTCAGCTCCCTTGCGCCCCTGGGTCGCGTTCGCTTCCAACAGCGAGGTAAACCCTGCCAAATCCGTGAACAGCAAGGTGCCTGTTTGCCACTGGTAGCGCACCTCGCCCGGGTTGGGTGGAGATTCGGACACGGGCCGGGGCACGTAGTCGTTGAGGATGTAGCGCAGAGTTCGCAGGTGCTCGAAAACCCCCATTAGCGTTGCGGGGGACGGATCTACCCACGCAGCAGCGTACAGTTGAGCCGAAAGGAGCGATCGCAGTCGCAGTTCGATCGCAGCCAAGGGAGGATTGTAGGTTAATCTATTAATAATTTCCACCTAAGTTTATTCTTAAAAAATAGGGTAAGTTCTATCGATCGAGAGCCCACACCAGTAACTCGACCTATACCATTATGATAAGTTTCCAGTGACTCCATATCAGCCAAACCCAGAACCCACTATAGAAACTTCCGAAAGTCACAGCTTGCTAGCTCCCGATTTGATCCGAGCTGCTCGCTCTGCCTATGGTATGTATCTGAAAGTGCATTCCGATCAGATGCAGCGTCCGGCGGGTGTAGTTGTCAGTCAAGGAAGCGATCGAGGCCAGGTAATTTTTGCTTCGCAGCCGATTTTATTGCCCGGTGAACGTTTTGTTACTTTTGACGAAATTGAATCTCAAATGTATTAATTGCTAATTGGTCATTGGTGGTAATTGGTAATTGATAATTGAGCAGTGGGAATTGGCAATTGGTAATTAGTCACTAATATTATGTCCGCTCGAACGCTCGCACTAAAATAGGTTTCTAGTGAAGAGCCATGTTTTCAGGATTTTATGAAAACTTGCCTTCTTGACTATTAATACCTTTTATGATGGGTAATTGACCGTACAGGCTCTAGCAACTGACAACTAACTATTGAGAAGTAACAAGTGATACATAACCCCAGTCAACAGTGAACAGTCAACAGTGAACAGTCAACTTAATGGAAATTATCTTTAATTGCCTTGTCATGGCGATCGTCTTTATTGTCGGAGCGGCTATTGGCAGCTTTCTAAATGTGGTAGTCTATCGGTTGCCTGCGGGTTTGTCGGTGATCAACCCTCCTTCTCGCTGTCCCAAATGTTTAAATCAACTCAGAACTTACGAAAATATACCCGTTTTCGGTTGGCTGTGGCTGCGGGGACGCTGCAATCACTGCCACAGTCGGATTTCTGTCCGCTATCCGCTGGTGGAAGCAGCTACGGGTTTGCTGTTTTTGTTAATCTTCTGGCGGTTTGGGGTGACAGTGCAAACTCTGGGTTTTTGGGCTTTGTTTAGCTGGTTGTTGGCTTTGTCTTTGATAGATTGCGATACAATGACTTTGCCTAATTCTTTAACTCGATCGGGTTTGGTGCTCGGATTGGTTTTCCAAATGGCGAAAGGTTTGTGGCCGACATTTAGTTTGATCGACTCGATACACTATCTGGTACTCGATGGGATCGCGGGAGCAGTTGTCGGGTTGTGGCTGTTTGACGCTATCGGACTCGCCGGGACGATCGGCCTGGGACAGAATGCTATGGGCGCTGGAGATACCAAATTAGCCGCCTTGATGGGAGCTTGGCTGGGGTGGAAATACTTGCTGCTAGCGGGATTTATTGCCTGTGTCGCCGGGGCTTTTGTTGGTGGTGGGGCGATCGCCCTGGGCTGGCTCGATCGGCGTCAACCCATGCCTTTCGGCCCGTTTCTGGCTCTCGGTACAGCAATTACTGCTCTGTGGGGCGAAGCGATCTTATCTACTTACTTGCAGTTGTTTTTCCCGAATTTTAGTTTCTGATCAGCAGGTAGTCAGGCGCGATCGAACATAATATTGTCTCAAAAATTGGTAAAATTGTTCCGTGTCTTGGATTACACTTAAAACCACTAGCTTTCGTTGGGAAGCGGAATTAATGCAGCAGCTCCTAGCAGCTCATGAAATCCCGGCCCGGATTGTAGACTTGGGCATAGCATCTTATTTGGGTGCTGGAAGTGCTACAGCCCTGCAAGTTCTTCCAGAACACCAGCGAACAGCATCGCTCCTCATCAGTCCCATTGAGGACAATAGTCAGTAGTCAAGTCTGTTCTTTATTGTCAGTTGTTATGGGTTATTAGTTATTAGTTATTGGTAGCAGCTAACAACTCACAAATAACAACAGTCAACAGTCAACAGTCAACAGTCAACAGTTAACAGTTAACAATTACCAAGTTTTAATGTCTCTATTTGATTGGTTTGCAAATCGACGAAAATCAGTACCGAACTCCCAAGAACGGCCGGAACGAGAAATTGCGGACGGACTTTGGAATAAATGCGAAGCTTGCGATGCCCTGAGTTATACCAAAGACCTGCGAGCAAATCAAATGGTTTGCTTGGAATGCGGGCATCATATCAGAGTTTACAGTGACGATCGCATCGAGCAGTTGATCGATCCCAATACCTGGGTACCCATTAACGAAGGACTGCACGCCACAGATCCCCTGAAATTTCGCGATCGCAAAAAATATAGCGATCGACTCCGAGAATTTCAAGAAAAAACAGGCCACCTAGACGCCGTAGAAACAGGCATCGGCAAACTAGAAAATTTGCCCGTCGCCCTCGGAGTCATGGAATTTCAGTTCATCGGCGGCAGCATGGGCTCAGTTGTCGGAGAAAAGCTAACTCGCCTCATCGAACACGCCACGCGGGAACGCTTGTCCGTGATCATTGTCTGCGCTTCCGGTGGTGCAAGAATGCAAGAAGGAATGCTCAGCTTGATGCAAATGGCTAAGATTTCCGGGGCTCTGGAACGCCACCGGGAAGCGAGACTGCTTTACATCCCGATTTTGACCCACCCGACCACCGGTGGCGTCACCGCCAGTTTTGCCATGCTGGGAGACATTATAATTGCAGAGCCAAAAGCTACTGTGGCCTTTACCGGCGGCCGGGTAATCGAACAAACTCTGCGGGAAAAGCTGCCGGAAAATTATCAAACTTCCGAATACTCCTTCGCCCACGGTTTTGTAGACTTGATTGTACCCCGGACTCAATTAAAGAAAACTCTCGGTCAGCTCATCAGCCTCCACCAGCCCCAGCCTTTCTTGGCAGACTCGGAATTCCCCGCCCTCGAAGCCAGTGAGAGTCACGCTTTGCCCCCGCAGACTCACGCTTTCAAACTTTCTCCCTAAGCTGCTGCGCCGGATGATTGTCTGTTGGTGAGTGCGGGGCACAGAGGGAAATTGCTGAGGAATTGCGAAAAACCCGGCTTCTACCCACAATATTGAGTTTGGTAACGAGACGTTCACGCAGACACCGGGTTTTGAGCCCCGCCCGCGCAACTCCTATTGGTAATAACGACGCAGCAGTGGGATGATATTGATCGGAAGTTGATTGGCCCTGAAGTTAGGCTGGGCAAAAATGCCTAGTCGCAGTTAGCGGTTAGTTAGCTTGCGATAGATCAAACAAAATCTCAGAACAAACTAACAGAACAAGCTAACAGCGCTTTCTAAAATTGTCCGGCTTTCAGTTAATAGCCGTCAACTCAATTTTGACCTGTCAGCGACCTAAAAATTATGGGTTTTGCAGACCTGTCCATCGCAGAAATAGCAGAGGACTTCAACGTCCCTGTTGAAGAAGTGATCCGCTTGTGCGATGAGTTGGAAATTGCCTACAAGCACCCTCAAACCCGTTTGGCTTTGGAGGATGTTAAGGCAATTATGTCCACTCTCGAAAAAAGGCGCGACTCAAAACTTCTTGCAGATTAGATCGCAAAATTCCTCTACCTTTAAAGGTATGGCTGCACAAACTTTCGCCCGTTGTTGCAGAAAGAGGGAATTTTGAACACAAATCTGTTTGCCAGCTATACTCTCTTAGCGTTCAATAATTTGCCGGATTTTTTTAAGGAGAACCATGCTTAAAAGATATTTCATTGCTCTGACCGCTGTATTCTTGAGCTTTCAGTTATTTGTCAGCAGTGCGATGGCTGTTGAACTGAGTCCTGAACTTCGCACTGTGACTTTGAATGACAAGGGTGCTCCAGTGGTGCTGAGCCTCAAACAAGTTCAGCAAGGCAAACGCCTGTTCAATTCGGCTTGCGCTCAATGTCACGCTGCGGGCATGACAAAAACTGACCCGAACGTGAATTTGAGCCCGGAAACTCTGGCTTTGGCCAACCCGCCCCGGAATAATATTGAGTCGCTGGTGGACTTTATGAAAAATCCCACCACTTATGACGGGTTTGAGGAAATTTCGGAACTGCATCCGAGCATGAAGAGTGCGGATATTTTCGCTGAGATGAGAAATCTCTCGGATGAGGATTTGTACGCGATTGCCGGTCACATTCTGTTGCAGCCGAAAATTGTCTCCAAGCAGTGGGCTGGTGGTAAAGGCGCTCGCTAATCGATTTTAGATTTTAAATTTTAGATTTTGGATTTTGGATTGGGAGATGGCTGAAGTTCGGGAATAATTGCTGGCTGGTCGTTTTTCACTCTAAAATCTGAAATCTAAAATTTACCTCCGGCTCATTGATTATCGCAAAAGGTTGTAGTCCCTCATGCTGCGTCGTGGTGCTTTTGTCTGCTTTCTGTTGGGGATGTTAATTATTTTGCCCGTGCTGTTGGCTCCTCAACCTGTTTTGGCTGCTGCCGATTCTTACGTGAATAGGTATTTACAAGCCAGCGAACCTGTGGCTCTGGAGTTGGACTCTGAGGGACATACTCGCTTGTTTTCGGCTCAGGATTTGTCTGCGGGCAAGGTATTGTTCGAGCAAAATTGCCTGAATTGTCACGTCGGAGGAGCTAATTTGCCCGATCCGACGATATCTCTGTCTTTGGCTGACCTCAAAGGGGCAACGCCTCCCCGCAACAACATCAATAGTCTGGTGGCGTATCTGAGAGAACCGATGACTTATGACGGTACTGAGGAGACTTTTTGGTGCCGCCAAGTGCCGGAAAGCTGGATGCCACAGGCTGAGATTGAAAATTTAGCGGCTTTTGTGATCCGGGCTGCTCAGAAAGCTCCGGGCTGGGGCGTGGAGAATTTTGAGAGTTGAACTGCCACTGCCAAAAAGTGGTAAATTACTCGGAAGAAGGCGATACGACTGCGCGATCGCGCCTGTTTTAACAGGTAAAATATCTAAAGAATCACCCTTTGCGTGTCCATTAGAGGAGAACTGCGTTGAAAAGACTCTTATCGATCGCCCTGTTAGCGTTCGCAATTTTTACCGTCGGCTTTGGCCGCCCTGCTTTGGCAGGAGATGCTGTTAAAGGAGCTAAAATCTTTAGCTCGAACTGTGCTGCTTGTCACATCGGTGGCGGCAACGTGGTTATGGCAATGAAAACCTTGAAAAAGGATGCTCTTGAGAAGTACGGTATGAATTCTCTGGAAGCTATTACCACTCAGGTAACTAAGGGCAAAAATGCTATGCCTGCTTTCGGCGCCAAGTTGAAGCCCGAACAAATCGAGGATGTAGCAACCTACGTGCTCGAACAATCTGAGAAAGACTGGAAAGGCTAAACTGCCTCTTTGAAGTCGGGCAGCCTGGGCGGGTTTGATTTAATTTAAAACTTGTCCTCCCGATCGCACCCTCTCTCACCCTTTGGCGAATAAACATCGGTTGGCAGCGATCTTAACCTATTTGGAAAAGCGCGCCAGAAATCCAATTTTTATGAGTTCCAGGGCGAGGGAGGGACATTTTATTTTAGATTTTAGATTTTGGATTGAAGAATTGAAGAATTGAAGAATTGAAGAATTGAAGATTGCTAAATTCTGATTTTGTATAAATTGTCAAGCACTTTATATTAAGATTTATGGTGGGGCGCTTCCTAAATTAAAAGTGTGTGCTAGGATATAACCCCTTATTAGCAAAGCCTTGAAATCCAAATTAAAGTCAATCGGGGATCGGGAATCTACACCTGCCATGAACGTAAAAACATCAGCAAAAGTTAAAACTCTCGGAGACGCTGCATCTGGGGCGATTGAGAAATATTTCCGCAAAAGTGTAGCGCACGAGGCTGAAGTTATCAAAGACAAAGACGCGGAAGAACTTCATCAAATGCGCGTGGGATTGAGACGTTTGCGATCTGCTGTGACTGGTTTTGCTCCAGTTTTAGATTGGCCAAAAGAGGCTTCTGAACGTAAAATTGGTAAGGTGGGGCGGATTCTGGGAACGCTCAGGGATTTGGATGTGATGCTCGAAAGTCTCCAAAACCGCTATTACCCGAATTTGCCGACTGACGAACAGAAAGTTTTGGATAAGGCTTTGTTGAATTTGCTCAAACAGCGCCACCGGGCTTTGAAAGGGGTGAGGGCGATTTTAGAGCACAAAAGCTACGAATCGCTGAAGCAGTCGATCGAGGATTGGCTGGAAAAACCGAAGTTTCAGGCGATCGAACATTTGCCAATTGGTGAGGTTTTGCCAGATTTACTGTTACCTCAAGTCAGTGAGTTTTTCCTGCATCCGGCTTGGCTGTTGGGCACGGAAGATGAGGATGGTAAAGTTAAAGTTGTTGATGATTTAAATGCTGAGGCTGTCGAAGAGAAGTTAGCAGCCGAGGGAACTATTCTGCACGATTTGCGGAAGCAAGCTAAGCGAGTTCGCTATTTGATGAATCTGTTTGGGGATTTTTACAGCGAGACTTACGAAGTTTATGTCGAAGATGTGAAAGCTATTCAGGAATGTTTGGGCGATATTCAAGACAGTGAAGTTTTAGGCGAGTTCCTGACAGATTTTGTCGATCGCGATCTGAAAAAAGAGTTGCCGAAGTTGGCTGGTTTGTTGGCCGAAAATCGCTATGCAGCTTGGCAAAAATGGCAGGTTTTGCAGCGCCGGTATTTGAGTTCGGAAATTCGGCAAGGTTTGCGATCTGCTTTAATTCATCCTGTGGTTAAAGATGCTGTTAATGGAAAGTTGCCCCAGGAAAGTTAGGTTTTTCGGGCCCAGAGAATGCGATCGACTGGCGGGAGGGACTAAAAGAGGGATATTTGTAGGGACACGGCATTGCAGTGTCCTTCATTGTGTAACTCAATAAAGGGCGATCGCGCTTTGGGATAGGTTCAAGAAAAAATCTTAACAATTATTCTTTCCAGTAATATCGTTTCCGGTTGCATCAGAATCATAAAATCGAGTCAACAGTTAACACTCACATATTCAGTTTTTCGACTCCTCCTTCTACAGTCAACAATCAACAATCATTCCGGTGTAACCGGAATTGATATAACGAGTTAAAATCCGAATTACTTCACCAGGTGAAGTAAAAGAAAAGACGATAGCGTTTTTTACCATACCAAATCACGACTGCAACCACTTCATAAACTTATTCGTCACAGTACCAATAGACTCTCCCACTTGTTTCTTCAACCGCCACCGCTGAAACGCTTGTTCGTAATCTTCCCCTTCAGTTTGATAAACATTCCAAGCATTCAGCGACAATCCCAAGCCCCACGTGAGTAAAATGAACAGTGACCAAGAAAGCTCGTGCCAACCTGCTAGATTAAACAAAACTAGAAAAGTATTGATAATTGCGTACTTGGTCACATTTTTCTGCAATTTGCGACGACGGTAAGAGTTAAAAACCAGCTTTTCTTGAAATTCTCCTCTAGTTGCTAACCATTGCTGTTCCGCCGCTACAATATCCTGTTCGGAAATGCCCAATTCCGCTGCAATCTCGAAAAGCTGCACTCTGGATAATTCCCCTTCATCCTGTCGCCGCGCGATCGCAAGCTGTAAAATACCCTGAGCATCCTCTGAACCGTAAATGTGATTTATTTGACTTTCATTTGTCGCCATAACAGGTTTCCGATAATTCCTGACATCCTTTCTATCATAGATATAGACGCAGTTAAACGACAGGTAGTGACATTGGCGGATTTCAACACCCGGACATTTGAGTGAGTGAGACTCCTGACTATGGGAGGGGAAATCGAAGAACCGATATATTTCCCCAAATTGCAACTAATTAATTTCCAGAACTGTGACTAAGTTTGCTATCTCGTTTCAACATAAACTGATAAAATATCCCAAACAAAATCACCGCAATCATTCCCACGACTAAAGAACCTTCACCCTCATGCCAATATTTAAACAAGTCTAGGCGATTAGATGCAACTAACAAAGCCATTCCCGCCACTCGAAAAACATTAATAATAAAACCCAAAATGACCGCGACACCTATTACCAAAGCCTTATTTTGTTTAGTAGGAAACATCAACAAACAAATTACAGCTAAACCTAATAAGTAATTCATTGCCTCTATACCCGAACAACCCCCATTTACCAACACCCTTCCTGTTGGCAAAGCAACATAATTACCGTCGCGTGTTACATCAAAACCGACATACCACAAAGAATAATGAGCAAATTTAGCAGTAAGTGAGGTAACAAAATCCACGAAAGGTAACGTAAGGACACTGGGGGTGCCATGAAAAAATAGTATTACCAATTCACGCCAATATAGTTTTAAGTTCTGAAAACCTACCGCAATTAGGCTCAAACCTAAACCAGACAAAAAAGGTGCAAGTCTTAAAAAAGGATCGAATTTACTCGAAACTACAGCACTTTGAAAGAGAATAAAAGCTATTAATAGCGTCCCTGCTATTGTCGATAATAGGTCACTTTTTATGTCACTCTGTTTGAGAATATCCTGGTTGTCCCAAAGTAGGGAACCCACAGCGCACCAAAAAACTATACTCATCCAAAAATGAGCAATATCGTCCAGTTTCCACAGGAGTGTCATATTCAGAGTTACTAAAGCTGTGGCGATAATGATGAGCCAAAAAAGTTTTCTCTTGAACATTTTAGATATTAGTTATTAGTTGATTGAGGAGAGCAATACTGCGGACAGTTTTTGATTGTCAACCGTAGAATAAGGGTTTCAAGGCAATTCGGCAATCAAATTACCCACGAAAAATCGAGGGTTTCAGACTACGAACTAAAAACAGTCCAGGCTATTGTTACATCATATCATAAAAATAGTACGGGAGGTGGACAACTCAGTAGCTTAAACCTCTCCTACGGAAAGGACTCAGAGGATGTTAATCGCCGTAAATCTTTGAGATGAGGTTAGTAAACACTCTGAAATTTGATGAATGGTGAGACTCAGATGCAACGCATAGCTCAGCATTAGGACACCTATTGAAAAGACTGCTACTAGAACTGATTGATTGGATGCCTAGCGCTTACTTACTTTGCCCCCGTAAGCAAATACTAAAAAGGGAGTTAATCAACAAAAATTAAAAATAAGTAGCCTCAATCAGGCTTGGATTTCTTGAGAGTAAACACAATTAGGGCCGCCCATGGTGTGACACTGAGGTTTGAGTAAATAAGGCTGAGCGAGTTAGAGTTCGAGCCATGCTCAATGGTGATTCTCTGCTTTTCAAGAATCTCAGTATCTTTATAGCAATCCTAAATCATTTGTGAATTTCTTCCTCAGAGCTGCTTCGGGGCAGGGCTGTGTCATTTTCTTGTAGGGGCAAACCCTCGTGAAGAGCCCCGATGCCTGAAATGCCCATGAAATCATCTGTGGGTGGGGGCGGGCACAGGGGCACGGCCCCTACAAAAGCCTGGTTTTCCGTAGGGGCAATCCCCCGTGGTTGCCCCGAAACAGTCCTGGGGTTCGGGGTGGGGTAAAAAATTTACGACTTCTGCAAGGATTGCTATAGGGAAATTCTTCATAAACAGCTTTACGGTAGTTCTTAAATGCGCTGTCTAGGGGTGATTTGACTGAGATAGGGAGCATCTCAATGAAAGCAGCCAAGCTAGAAATTCGAGCCAGGAGCTAGGAGGAAAGAGTCAGAAGGAAGGAGCCAGAAGAAGTGTTTTTACAACAAATATGAGATGCTCCCTTGAAATCAGCTTCCAAGTCCGGGGTTTTAACGGTGGCGCGCTATCAGATACTAAGAAACCTGGTTTCTTGGTGAAACCAGGTTTTTAGCTCGAACATAAAATAATCAGTGTGGCATCAAGCCAGAATCGAAAACCAGTTCAAATGATCGCCTATTCAGCTTTTTGAGCCTGAGCGCGTTGCTTTTTGAACATAGTACCAAACCCAACAGCGGCTCCAGCAGCAAGCATTGTTAAAGGTTCAGGAGTAGCTTCAGTGTTGCTAGTGCTGCTGATGTAAGAATCGCTTGCACCATTGGGTAAGGCTTGAACGTGCAAACCTAATTTTAAGGCACCGGTATTCAAAGCGGAAACTACGTTAGCATAATTTCCAGTAAACCTCACTCCCAAACTTTCGCTACCTTGGACAGCCCATTTATTACCACCACCATTATCTCTTGTGAATGCATAGTCTGTGGTGAAGCCAGTACCACCTTGAGGCAATTGATCGCTACTAGCACCACCAGTAAAGGCTACATTCCCAGTGTTATTAATGTTAGCCTCGGCATTAGACAGATAGCCATTATCATCAAACAGAACTTTACCGATAAACATACTAGAGGCAGCAGTATTTCCCGAGTTGAAGATGTTAAAAAGAACTGATGTACCTTCGTCGATTACGTCAAATGAAAAGCTATTTACATAGGCATCTCCCGGCGTATCGCCACCAGTGATATTACCAAAGCTGAAGGCGGATGTAGGTGCCAAGCTGATGGCGGAGGCAGGTGCAGCGGAGACTGCACTAACAGCAGCGACACCGACAACAGTTAAAATAGATTTGACTAAGTTTAATTGCAATTTCATGGTTGATACCTTTATTTTTATGTTGAGTGGAAGCAGGGTTTTTTCCTTCACATATTCAATGTAAACCGAAGCAGAAGTTAATGCAAGTAAGTTTGATAAAGATTCGATGAAGATTGGAAAAATGCTTTGTAGATTATTTGTAGATTAAGATTAAAGGTTTCAGCAATCTTAGAGTCTTAACAGCCCTCTTCTACTGCTTTAAATAACAAAATAAAAAACCTGGTTTCTTGGTGAAACCAGGTTTTTAGCTCGAACATAAAATAATCAGTGTGGCATCAAGCCAGAATCGAAAACCAGTTCAAATGATCGCCTATTCAGCTTTTTGAGCCTGAGCGCGTTGCTTTTTGAACATAGTACCAAACCCAACAGCGGCTCCAGCAGCAAGCATTGTTAAAGGTTCAGGAGTAGCTTCAGTGTTGCTAGTGCTGCTGATGTAAGAATCGCTTGCACCATTGGGTAAGGCTTGAACGTGCAAACCTAATTTTAAGGCACCGGTATTCAAAGCGGAAACTACGTTAGCATAATTTCCAGTAAACCTCACTCCCAAACTTTCGCTACCTTGGACAGCCCATTTATTACCACCACCATTATCTCTTGTGAATGCATAGTCTGTGGTGAAGCCAGTACCACCTTGAGGCAATTGATCGCTACTAGCACCACCAGTAAAGGCTACATTCCCAGTGTTATTAATGTTAGCCTCGGCATTAGACAGATAGCCATTATCATCAAACAGAACTTTACCGATAAACATACTAGAGGCAGCAGTATTTCCCGAGTTGAAGATGTTAAAAAGAACTGATGTACCTTCGTCGATTACGTCAAATGAAAAGCTATTTACATAGGCATCTCCCGGCGTATCGCCACCAGTGATATTACCAAAGCTGAAGGCAGAGGCAGGTGCTGCGGAGACTGCACTAACAGCGGCGACACCGGCAACAGCTAAAATAGATTTGACTAAGTTTAATTGGAATTTCATGGTTGATACCTTTATTTTTTAAGTTGACTGGAAGCAGGTTTTTTTCCTTCACATATTCAATCTAAAGCAAAGCACAGGTTAATGCAAGTAGGTTTGATAAAGATTCGATGAAGATTGGGAATAAGCTGATTGGATTTAGGCAAAATGCCTAAATTGATGGCTTCTAGCTAGCTATTTCCTATGGCGTGCATCAAAAAATAGGGGTGCTGCCATCCGGATTTTAGTCCTGACTTTTCTCTCTTTTAAAAAGCTATAACCCACCTTCCTAACCTGGGTTTTCACACAGCAGAATTACTGATAAAAGTGTTTTAAAGCTCTAATTTATGCCCTTCAAAAGTTTTTTATCCGTTAATGTACGGTAGAAAAGTTTAAGTGAGAGCTTGATAGCGGGGTAAAAATAAGTAAATACCGATGGTGACAGTGGAAACTGCGGAATGTGGGCTATAACTCAGGACAAAATCTTGGATCATATTCGGTGCGTCGATTCTCGCTTTCGGATTCGGCAACCAGCGCAATTTAGACTTATATATTGCACCATTACCAAGAACCGGCTTTGGGGCCCGTTCCACAAAGAATGAGTTTTCTTGTGGGAAGTAGGGGGTGGGCAGGAGAGGCCGCCCAAAACAGGCTTGTTGATCATGGTGCAACATCTCAATTTAGAGACCAATGGTTTCGGTGCTCGTTATTATCTGTGACGCCGGAACTTTGACCGACTAAAGGGACGACTCGACTTTCTGGGACATGGTTTTGGGAACACCTTTACCGTCGGGGCTGTTTCGGGGCAACCACGGGGGGATTGCCCCTAGGGAAAACCAGCCTTTTGTACGGGTCGTGCCAAGAATGCCGACCCATCCAGAATTTGTTAGGCATTTGGTGGGATTGGGGCAGCCCCTACAAGAGAATGAAACAGCCCTGCGTCTACCGTAGAAGGCGCGGTGGTCGTTATCTAAAAATGTTGGGACTAATAATTCTATTTCTGGGTCTGCTTTCGCTAAAAATTGGTTAATATTATTTTTCGCAAAAAGCTTGATGCCAAGATTTAACGGCGTGACAAGCAAGTAGAAAGAGTTTACGCAGTAAAGGTTTGAGTAGCTTGTCATCAAAAAAAAGAGTTAAAAACCTGTTTTTCTTGAAATTCTCCTCTAGTTGCTAAGCTGTTACGCATCTAAATTGTATTTTTGGGCGGGCGGGACGCCCACCCCACAAGAATTTGCTTGAATTTGATAGTCAAATTTAAATGCGCTTCAGCTTAACCATTGCTATTGGGCCGCCACAATATCCTGTTCGGAAATGCCCAATTCCGCTGCTATCTCGAAAAGGTGCAATCTGGATAATTCCCCTTCATCCTGTCGGCGCGCGATCGCAAGCTGTAAAATACCTTGAGCATCCTCTCAACCGTAAACTGGACTTATTTGAGTTTCAGGAGTTGCCATAACGAGTTTCCGATAATTTCCGAAATTATTTCTCTCACCGCAGTTAAAGCGCAGGTAGGAATAGGTGGCCGATTTCAACACCATTTTAAGAACAGGCAAGATGCCTGTTCCACAATAAGTAGACTCTGTTGTGGAACAGGCATCTTGCCTGTTCCCGATCCAGGTACAACATACCAATAACTAACCCAAAGTATACATCCAGCCATCCCTCGCGCAAATCCTCACAATTCCGTCCCAAACTACAGGCGTCGCCTCAAATGACAAACCCGGCTTAAATCTCCCCGATTCTATTACTTTCAAACGGTAAAACTCCCCTTTAGCATTTTTCAAAGCATTCTGATCCCCCGACTTCGCTCGTTCCCAATTCAAATTAAACAAATAAACACCGTTGTATCCCGCACTGATCAGTTTATTGCCATCGGTAAAAATCGGAGTCGAAATTGAAGAACCAATCGCTTTTTTAAATACTATTACCGGAGTATCGTAAGACTGGTTTCGCCAAGGCACAAAAGTTTTTTTACCTGTAATCATATCTTGGGAACCGATGTACAAATTGCCGTCGAGCGCATTTGTAGCAAACAGCGCCGGAAACTCCCCTGAATTGTACTCGTCGTTCAACGCGATCGAGCCAATTATCCCACCTTCCCAGCTAGAAAGTCGGCGATTTCCGGTAGGCAAAAACCATTCGACACTGGCATTCGGTTCTTTATTCGGATTCAGCTTCAGCACTCCGCCGTTGCCCTGAATGTATTGTTTTTCAATGGCACAAAACAGTTTCCCTGATTTAGAAATTACAGCACTTCCATCCAAATCTGAACCAGTATAGAAATCCCAAACTATCTTTTTAGTGGCAATGCTAATACCGTAAATATGACCGGAACCAGCAGCTATAAATATTCTATCTTTGAGCCTTGATGGCGATGATTCTGCTACCAAGTTGCCGCCGTGCTTCCTGATATCTGCTGCTGCATAAAGCTGTACTTCCGACAAGATATTTGGCTGCTTGATGCCTTGTTTGATTTTTGCATTGCTTGTGGAACTATCGAGAAAATAGCCGATCGCATTTTCCCCCGCATTGAACAAAACTCCACCGCCGATGTCCAAAGCGCTGCTGTCATTATCGCGGCTGTAGCTGGGCGTTTTCCTGATGTCCAATTTCCAAAGTTCCTTGCCAGTTCTAAAAGATATTGCCCTAAAACTCGGCACGACACTTTTGCCACCACCGCCGCTGCGGCTGCCTTGCAAAATCACAATTCTGTTTTCGGCGCTAGCTTTTTGATCGATATAAATTGTTGATGAACCTTTGATTACATCATCAAATTTATAGCGCCAAACTTCTTTATTAGTAGCAATATCTATTTTTCGCAAATTGTGGTCATAAGCACCTATAATTAAATAAGTTTTTCCCCCGTCTCTGGTAATTGTCGGCTGTCCTGTCCAACCGGCACCGCTCCAAACTACAGACCGCTTTCCCAGAAAAGTCCGGCCGCCGCCTAGTTGAAATTTGTCGATTAACTTCAAGCTTTTCGGAACACCTCTGCCGTAGAACCGACGCTTGTCGTTACCTAAAAAGGTCGGGACTAATAATTCTATTTCTGGGTCTGCTTTAGCCAGAAGATTGTTAAGATTAGTGTCTAATAAAGCTTGCTCCGAGGATTCAGTTTGGCTCAGTTTGAGAACAGCAGGAGGAACAGCAGCACTCAGCAAAAATTTTCCTAGGTGTTGATTGAAGGTTCTCCGAGATGATAAGCTCATATTAGATCGAGATAATCAGCCATAATATTAAAACATAATTATCAGCAACAACTCAACTAAAACATCTCGCGCTAAACTGCTATAGAACTGACAAGCTTACTCAGCACGAGTTAAAGTGGATTTGATTATGGTCAACCGTCTTGCTCAATCCCAAAGCCTTTACCTCCGGAAACACGCCGAAAATCCGATCGACTGGTGGCCCTGGTGCGACGAAGCCCTAGAAACGGCCAGAAGCGAAAATAAACCGATTTTCCTGTCAATTGGCTACTCTAGCTGCCACTGGTGCACGGTGATGGAAGGGGAAGCATTTTCCGATCGCGCGATCGCCCAATACATGAATTCGCATTTTATACCGATAAAAGTCGATCGCGAAGAACGCCCGGATATCGACAGCATTTATATGCAAACCTTGCAAATGATGACCGGTCAAGGCGGTTGGCCACTCAACGTTTTTCTCACTCCAGACGAGCGAGTTCCCTTCTACGGAGGCACTTATTTCCCTGTAGAACCGCGCTATGGACGGCCGGGATTTTTAGAAGTTTTGCAAGCAATTCGCCGCTTTTACGACACAGAAAAAGGCAAAGTAGAAGCCTTCAAAGCAGAGATTTTAGGCAACCTCCAACAGTCAGCAGCGCTGTCAGGAGTAACCGCCGAATTAAATCGCGAACTCTTCCAAAAAGGCTTAGAACTCAACACCGGAATTATTGCGGGCAGCAACCCCGGCCCCAGTTTTCCGATGATACCTTATGCTGAGCTAGCACTGCGGGGAACGCGATTTAATTTTGAATCAAAATACGACAGCAAACAAGTCTGCACTCAGCGCGGATTAGACTTAGCATTGGGCGGCATTTATGACCACGTAGGAGGCGGATTTCACCGCTATACGGTTGATGCGACTTGGACTGTGCCACACTTTGAAAAAATGCTCTACGACAACGGCCAAATTGTTGAGTATTTAGCGAATTTGTGGAGCGCGGGAATACAAGAACCCGCTTTTGAAACTGCGATCGCGGGGACAGTAGAATGGTTGAAGCGAGAAATGACCGCGCCAACAGGCTATTTTTATGCTGCACAGGATGCGGACAGCTTTAACACTTCTGAGGAAGTTGAACCGGAAGAGGGAGCATTTTATGTCTGGACTTATGCCGAACTGGAACAACTATTAACTGCTGAGGAATTAACGGAAATTAAAGCACAGTTTACTGTTAGTCGCAGCGGCAATTTTGAAGGTCAAAATGTATTGCAGCGCCGCCATCCCGGAAAACTGAGCGACACGGTAGAAACGGCTTTGGCTAAACTTTTTGCTGTTCGCTACGGTGGCAATCCCGATACTGTAAAAACCTTTCCGCCAGCCCGCAACAATCAAGAAGCTAAAAACGACAGTTGGCCGGGTAGAATTCCCGCCGTTACTGACACGAAAATGATTGCTGCTTGGAATAGCTTAATGATTTCGGGTTTAGCCCGCGCTGCGGCTGTGTTTGGAAATTTGGAATATCTGGAATTAGCTGTGAAAGCTGCTAATTTTATGTTAGACAATCAGTGGACGGATGGGCGGTTTCAGCGGTTGAATTATGACGGACAATCTGCTGTTACCGCGCAGTCGGAAGATTATGCTTTGTTTGTGAAAGCTTTGTTGGATTTGCATCAAGCGAGTTTGACTTTAGGCAATGGGGAAGAGGCACAACAGTTGCCGAATTCTCAGTTTTGGTTGGAGAAAGCTGTGCAGGTGCAAGAAGAGTTTGATGAGTTTTTGTGGAGCGTGGAATTGGGAGGATATTACAATACTGCTAAGGATGCTAGCGGAGATTTGTTGGTGCGGGAACGCAGCTATATAGACAATGCAACTCCGGCGGCGAATGGAATTGCGATCGCCTCTTTGGTTCGCCTCGCGCTGTTGGGCCCGAATTTAGAATATCTCGATCGCGCGGAGCAAGGTTTGCAAGCTTTCAGCAGTATTGTACAAGATGCTCCGCAAGCTTGTCCGAGTCTACTTTCGGCGATCGACTGGTATCAGCATTCTACCCTGATTCGCACGACTCCCGATCGAATTTCTGGCTTAATTTCGCAGTATTATCCGACTGCTGTATGTCAGATTGAGGCTGATCTGCCTGAAGGTGTTATCGGGTTAGTTTGCGAGTGTTTGACTTGCAAGGAACCGGCGAAAAGTCAAGAGAGGCTGTTGGAGGAAATTTTGCAAAGTCAAACGCGGGTTTAGTACCAATACTGTCTATATTATTTAACCGCGAAGACGCGAAAAACGCGAAGGAAGAAGGAGGAAGCAGAAGGAAGAAGTATATTATCTCCTACCGGGAAGGAATCCCATCTTCAGTCTGCCCCTCAATCTTCCAAAGAATCTCAGTGGCTTCAGTCCGCTTGAGTGTCAACAAATGCAAATACTTTCCGGGGGCACGGCAACTCGAACGCTGTCGCCGACTTGGTATCGCTGCAAGTCATCTCTGTGCAAGTTTTGTCGGCGAAGGGCGATCGAACTTTTAGCAGTCAACCGCACCGTATAGCGCGTGTCAGTGCCAATATAAATAGCCTCTTCTACTATTCCCGGCCAGCTATTTTCATCATCATAATTAGCCGGATAAATAGCAGCTTTTTCGGGTCGCAACACCAGGGTAACAACTTTCCCAGCGGGCATATCTTCTGCAGTCGCAACTAACACGGCTAACTGCTGGTCAATCAACACGATTATTTTACCGTTTTGCTTTTCTACTACTCGACCACTTAAAAAATTGCTGTCGCCAATAAAATCAGCAACAAACCGCGTTTTAGGATATTCATAAATATCAACAGGCGTCCCAACTTGTTGCAGTTTTCCTCCATCCATCACTGCAATTCTGTCCGACATCGTTAGTGCTTCTTCCTGATCGTGAGTTACATAAATAAACGTAATTCCCAATTTTCGCTGCATTTTTTTTAATTCTAATTGCATCTCTTTACGCAATTTTAAATCCAGCGCTCCTAGGGGTTCATCCAAGAGCAAAACAGACGGCTGTTTGACTAATGCTCTTGCTAGCGCTACTCGCTGCTGCTGTCCCCCTGACAGTTGGCGGGGATAGCGTTTTCCTACCTCGGTTAACTGTACTAATGCTAAGGCTTCAGCAACGCGATCGCGAATTGTTTTCTGAGGCAAATTCTCCATTTCCAACCCAAAAGCCGCATTTTGTGCTACTGTCATGTGCGGAAATAAAGCATAGTTTTGAAATACCGTATTTACTGGGCGGTGAAATGGCGGGCGATTTTGCATCGGTTGGCCGTGAATGTAAATTTCGCCCGCTGTGGGAATTTCAAAACCGGCAATCATTCGCAAAGTTGTAGTTTTGCCGCAGCCGGAAGGGCCGAGTAAAGAAAAGAATTCTCGATCGTAAATTTGCAGGTTGATGTTGTCTACAGCTAAGAAATCTTTACTGCGGGCACTTTTAAATATTTTGGAAACTTCTAAAACTTCGACGGCGTGCATTGTGTTAGTATGTCTGAGTAATAAAAATCTGAGCTTTAGTCCGGTTAAACTGATATCTTGCACCATTCTCAATTACTGGTTTAGGAACGGGCTCTCCGGCCCGTTCCACAAGAAATTTATTCTTTGTGGAACAGGCATCTTGCCTGTTTTTGAGAATGGTGCAACTCCAATACAAACTAAAAATTAAAGTAAACCAGCCCGGGCAGAAACCTGTTTTATATCTACTTTCCGGCCCCTGCTTTAACTTCAGTCCAAGCTCGATCGTACAATGCGGTTGCTTTCCCGACATCCTCCAATAATTTCATTTTGTCAAACACCTCAGTCGGCGGGTAAATTTGAGGATTTTTCAAATCTTTCGGGTCAATTAAACCTTGATCAATTGCTGCTTTGTTGGGCGATCCGAAGTGGGTAAAATTGGAAATTTGGGCGCCGACTTCGGGCTGCAAAATAAAGTTAATAAATTTCTCCGCTAACTCTTTGTGGGCCGCACCTTTGGGAATAGCCATGTTGTCCGAAAAAATGATTGTTCCTTCTTTGGGAATAGCGTAACGGATATTAGGATTCTCTGTCATCACTTGGAAAATATCGCCACTCCATTCCATTGTCAAATTTACTTCTCCTTGATCTAGCATATTTTGCCCAGTGTCGGGGACAAAAGCTGCAATGATATTTTTACTTTTAATCAGCAAATCGCGGGCTTTGTTAATCTCTTCAGGATTGGTTGTATTTGGGTCAAATCCTAAATACATTAAAACTCCTGCAAATGTGTATCTGGCATCGTCTTGCCACGCGACTTTTCCGGTATATTTTGGGTCAAACATCGCCGCCCAACTGTTAATTTCTCCCTGGATTGTTTTCACGTTGTAGCCAATTCCCATGGTTCCCCACTGGTAGGGCAGGGAATATTTATTTCCCGGATCAAAAGCTTGATTGATAAACTTAGGCTCGAGTTTTTTTTTGTTGGGAATATTGTTTAAATTCAGCGGCTCAATTAGATTTTCTGCGGTCATGATTTTCACCATGTAATCGGCAGGAAATATTAAGTCGTAACCGGGGTTTCCCTGTTTGAGTTTGGCATAGAGTGCGTCGCTGTTCTCGAAAGTGTCGTATTGAATTTTAACATTGTTCTCTTTCTCGAATTGGGCGATCGCTTCTGGGGCGATATAACTTGCATAATTGTAAATGCTGAGCACTTGCTGCTGGTTGCCACCTGTGGGGCTACAGCCGAAAGCCACGGTTGCACTCATCACAAACAAAAGTAGGAAAGTCAGCAGGCGTTTCATAGGTTGTGTTAGTTGCAGACGACAATAATTATGACACAGAAAGCAATTTTTTTAACTTTTCTGAACTTTTAACGATGATACAACCAGCAACAAGGAAGCCAACAACATCAAAGTTGAAATGGCATTAATCGCTGGCGTAACTGCAAATTTTATCATGCCATAAACAAATAATGGCAGCGTCATGGAACCGACGCCGGTGGTAAAAAATGTCACGACAAAATCGTCCAGCGACAGAGTAAAAGCCAGCAGTGCCGCGCTGAAAATAGCGGGCCAAATCAGAGGGAGAGTGATGCGCCAAAAAGCCCGCCATTCGTTAGCGCCTAAGTCAAAAGCTGCTTGTTCTAATTGGGGATCTAGTTCCGCCAAACGCGCCCTAACAGTAATAGTCACAAAGGAAATATTAAAGACAATGTGACCTATAATTACGGTAGGTAAGCCGAGATTCAGGCGAATTCCTGTAAGATTTTCTACGATCCGAAATACTAGGGTAAAGAAAACTAGCAGCGAAATGCCGATCGTAATTTCGGGCATAATAATCGGCAAAAACAGTAAAGCTTCTACTGCTTTGCGCCCCGGAAAATGAAAGCGTTCAAGTGCTAGCGCGAGCATTGTACCAAAAATGCTTGCTAACACCGTCGAAATAGCTGCAATTAGCAAGCTGTTGTTGAGCGCTGTCCAGATTCCGGCGCTGCTACTCGTAGCAATCGTCGCGCCTGCATTGCTAAACAAACTGCGGTACCAATCGAGGGTAAAGCCGCGCCAAACGGCATTGAATCTGGAGGCGTTAAAGGAGTAAATAATTAAGATGAGAATTGGCAAGTAAAGAAAGGCAAATGCTAGTACAGCTTGTACCCAAAGCCACTTTTTGCCGATCGCCCGCACGAGTAAATCTAGTTTAGTCATTAGTCCATAATAGGTTAGCCTGTAGGGGCGGATTTTACAGACAATCTGTGCCTAAGACCAATAATCTCATAAACCGGTCCCCCACCCAACTGTAAATCTCAATCTACCTGTTTAAGTTTCGTCAGACACGCGGAAGTAAATTAACACCGGAATCAATATGATTACCGTCAATAGCATAGAAAGCGCCGAACCAAAAGGCCAATCGCGGGATCTCATAAACTGATTCTGAATCAAATTTCCCACCATTACTGTTTTAGAACCACCTAATATATCCGGTGTGATGAAAGCGCCGACAGCGGGAACAAAAACTAAAATCGAGCCTGCAACAATACCGCGAGTTGTTAAGGGTAAAAATACGCGCCAAAAAGTGCGAATATCATTTGCACCTAAATCGTGAGCGGCTTCTACTAATGAAAAATTGAAGCGTTCTATGCTAGAATATAAAGGCAGAACCATGAAAGGTAAATAGCCGTAAATAAGACCGATCGCCACAGCGAAAGGCGTAAAAAGCAAGTTTAACGGTTCGCTAATAATTTGCAGGCTTTGCAAGGCTGTGTTAACTACTCCTTCGCTACGCAGCAGTATGATCCAGGCGTAGGTTCTCACTAAAAAATTAGTCCAAAATGGAATAATTACCAGCAAAAGCAAAGCATTTCGCCAGCGAGGAGAACGGGTGGCGATGAAGAATGCTAGGGGATAGCCAACTAACAAGCAAGTGGCTGTTGTTAGAAAAGCCAGCCAGAGCGATCGCCCAATTACTCCTAAGAAAAGTCCACTGAACAAACGCTGGTAGTTGCTGAGAGTAAATATCCAAGTAACGCCGCCGTAAGTACCGCGTTCTAAAAAACTGTACAACAGTACAATTAGCACGGGCAAAATGAAGAAAACCATCAGCCATGCCGTAGCGGGAAATAAGAGCAGCAACAGGTTTGTTTGCTGGCGGTTTTTGACACTCATTATTCACTCAAGCGAAATTTAGCACATAATCCAACACATTTTATATCAAATCCGGATTTTATGAATTATGTCATCATTAATAAATTATCCAGAGGTACGCAATGTCAGCAGAATCGTCAACCCCAAAAATAGTCGTCGTCGGTGCAGGATGGGCCGGTTTAGGCGCTACCTATCACCTAGCACAGCAAGGCTATGATGTCACCCTGCTAGAAGCAGGCCCTTATCCGGGTGGCTTAGTTGCAGGGTGGAAAACCGCCGGCGGGCGTTCCGTAGAAGCTGGGATTCATGGCTTCTGGTATCCCTACAAAAATATCTTTTCCTTAGTCAAGGAATTAGGACTAGATCCCTTCACGCCTTGGACTCGTTCTTGTCAGTATTCACCCGCCGGATTGGAAGTAGAATCGCCGATTTTTCAGGACGAACCGCGCCTTCCCACACCGTTAGGAACCTTTCTTTATACCAGATTTAAAAGACTGCCATTAGTCGATCGGCTTTCAGCCTTGCCCTTACTCTATGCCGTCCTAGATTTCGACAATTCCGACGAAGCTTGGCGCAGGTACGATCGCGTCACAGCCCGCGAACTATTCAAACAGTTTGGCGTTTCTGCAAGACTGTACCGCGATGCTTTTGAGCCGATGTTATTAGTAGGTTTATTTGCACCCGGAGAACAATGTTCTGCCGCCGCAGCTTTGGGAATGCTTTATTATTTCATATTAGCCCACCAACCGGATTTTGATGTAGTTTGGTGTCGCGGAACTGTCGGAGAAAAAATCTTTCGTCCCTGGGTCGATTGCCTGGAAAAACTAGGGGCAAAAGTATTGACTCAGCGGCGAGTTACTGACTTAGTAGTTGACAGCCACAACAAAGCAACAGGCGTTGTTTGTGGCGAAGAAACCTTCGCTGCAGATGCTGTTATTTTTGCAGTTGGCGTCACGGGAATGCAAAAAATAATCAGCAGCAGCCCTGCTTTGCAAAGTCGGCAAGAGTTTCGGGACGCGATGAATTTGGGTGCAGTTGACGTGTTAGCTGTTCGCCTGTGGTTTGACCGAAAAATTGACATTCCACTGCCTTCTAATGCCTGTTTTGGATTTAGTTCAACTACAGGCTGGACGTTTTTTGATTTGAATGCTTTGCACGACGAATTTCGAGACGAACCGGGAACAGTTGTGGAAGCTGATTTTTATCACGCCAATCAATTAATTCCCCTGAAAGATGAGGAAATTGTTTCCTTAGTTCAGCGGGATTTAGCCACTTGCATCCCCGCTTTTGGGGAGGCCCAAGTAATTGACAGCAGCGCGATTCGGCTGTCGCGGGCGGTGACGCATTTTGCTCCTGGCAGCTATCAGTATTTGTTGCCTGCGGTAACAAGTTATGATAATGTATTCATGAGTGGCGATTGGGTTGTGACCCGCCACGGTTCTTGGTCGCAGGAAAAGGCTTATGTTACTGGTTTGGAGGCTGCCAATTTGGTAATTTCGCGTTTCGGAATCGGAAACAAAGCGGCAATTATTCCCGTGGAAGCTGACGAACCGCACATTCAAATCGGGAGAAAGATTAATCAGTTTACTCGCAGTTTGACTAAAACTTTCATTCCCGATTTTTGGCTGCCATAAGAATAAGGAAATTCGGCAACGGATGCGGTAAGGCATTTAACGGATGTCAGGAAGAAGGGGGATTCCCGTCTGGTTAGCTAAGAGGCCGATCGCACTAAAATCACTGTACAGTCGCACCCGCGCGCCACAGCTTCCGGGATATTCCCGTGAATCACCTGCTTCAGCAGCCCTTCACGGCTCGCTCCCAGGACGATCGCATCGCACTGATCGTTCTGAGCCAAATCAATTAAAGCATCAGAAACCGATTTAGCGCAAACCGAAGTCGCTATTATCGAACAGCTAACCCGGCGCTTGATAAACTCCGCCGCTTGCTTTAATTCTCCGCGATCGGGTTCTGCAACAGAAGGCTGATGAACCTGACACAATTTAATCTCCGGTACAGCACTCGCAGCCACCAAAGCAGGTAGCAGCCGCAAAGCCGCAGCTTGCTTGTAACTGCCGCGAATAGGCACCAACCAGCGATGCAAACCCATCAGCGTGTGCAGTCCCAATTCTGGCCCTGGAAGGTCTGAATTCGGCGGGGAAAGTTCCGTCTCTGGAGTCGCTGATGGATCTGAGGATATCGCCAATGCGGGATTATCTGCACCATCAACTCCTTCGGTATTGAATTCCCATTCAATAGACGTATATTTTCGCCCGCTGAAAATGGGGGAAAACTCATTTTTCTTGCGTGTTGCTAATAGTTTTTCGCTCCACTTCACCAAAATAACCTCGCAGCCTGCTTGCCGAATTACGGTATCCACCACATCGCCAAAAATGCGTCCTTTTGTGGAAAATTCGCCTTGCCAGCCCATCAAAATTGAATCGATATGCCGCTCCTTTATTGTCTCCAAAATCGCGTTAGGCACGTCGTGAGCTACCCGTATTTGGGTGTGTACCGGCAAGTTCCAATTGCGAATTATTCGCTCTGCTTGTTGTAGCAGGCGGCGGCTTTTGGTTGTCCGCACTGCGCTTTCTGAGGGGGAACTGTTGCGCGGTACTATGATGATTTGCAGGCATTCTAATTCGTAATTACGATCGCGCGCAATCGCCGCCGCCAGCCGCAGCAAAGCGGGTGCTGTTTGGGGGTTGGAAAGCGGCACTAATAAGCGGCCGTTTCCGACTTGCGGAGCTCTGGTTTGATAGACAACATAGGAAGGTTCTGGATGCGGGCCCTGGGTTGTTTCTCCGCTGAGGCGATCGGATTCAACTCGGATAATGTCGCTGCGGGTAATAATTCCCACCAAACGCCGACCTTCTACCACTGGCAAACGGCTGATATTGTAGTTGTTGAGCCTGTACAATACCTCGCTTAAAGTATCGCTTGCTTTGACTACGATCGGCTGTACAGTCATAAATTCTTTAAGCAGGGAGTTGCCGGACAAATTGCGCCCGCTGGCATTTGCCAAATCGGTTTGACTGACAATTCCCACTAATTTGCCATCTTCAACTACTGGAAATCCTCGGTGGTGCGATCGCGAAAAAGCCTGCATCACTTCATCGAAAGTCAGCAGACTCGAAAGAGTTTCAACTCGGCGCTGCATCACGTCATCTGCGTGCAAGTCGCTCAAAGTATTGCTCGCAGCTTTTGCCTTTGTCAGTTGAATGCCGTTAAACTCCAAAAGGCGATCGTACAAAGAGCCACTGTCCACCTTTTCCGCGACCAAATAAGCAACTACAGAACAGATCATCAAAGGCAGCACTAATTTGAAATCCGCCGTAATTTCAAACACAATCACTACCGCAGTAATCGGCGCCCTAGAAACCGCGCAAAAAAACGCTCCCATTCCCGCCAAAGCGTAAGTTACCGGCAAACCGACACCCAGGGAATCTGCCTGCACAATTCCCACCATGTGACCGAGTGCAGAACCCATAACTAGGGCAGGGGAAAACAATCCTCCCGGAGCTCCAGAAGCAGCGGAAATAATTGTCAGAAAAAAGTGAGCTACAAAAGCAATTAAACTCGTTATCCCGCTTGCTTCACCGGTCAGCATAAACTCCCGTAAACCCGTATTATCGCGGAAAGTTGCTGGAAGAAAAGCTATTACTGAACCGCAGATTATGCCAGCTAAAGCCATTCGCACAGGCAAAGCTAATTTGAGCGATCGCCTGTTAAATTGCAAGCTAGCAATAATCCCTTTGGTGAACAAAGCTCCCAGCAATCCCGCTAAAACTCCTAACAGTATATAAAAGGGGATTTCCTGAGCATCAAAACTGGTTTGGTACTCGCGAAGGTTCAAATTTAAACTATCACCGCCCAAAAGCTGCGAGACAACTGCACCGATAAATGAAGCGATGATTGCAGTCCCTAAAGTCAATCCCGAAACGTCGTGCAGTAGTTCTTCAACTACAAACAAAACTCCTGCAATGGGAGCATTGAAACCAGCAGCCAATCCGGCCGCAGCACCGCAAGCAATCAATTGTCTGCGGTAGTCTGGGGAAGTTGGCATCAAGTGACCTATCCAGCCGGCCAAAGATGCTCCTATTTGCACAGTCGGGCCTTGCCTGCCTAAAGTTAAACCGGAACCAACTGCTAAAATAGTCGTCAGAAGTTTGGCGACAGCTACTCGCAAATCTAAGGAAAGATTGACTCCGCCGAGAGCAGCTTTGACGTGAGGAATGCCACTGCCGGCAGTTTCTGGAGCAAAACGCTCTACCAAGAAACCTGTCAGCAACCCGCCCAATAAACCGACAGCCGGAAGCAATATCCAAGCTGGAATTAATGTCGAGGTAGCAACTCGCCAACTGCCAAGCCATCCAACTCCTGATTTGAGCAAAACCCCAGCCAGCCCTGAAATTAAACCTATCAGACAAGCTTCAAAAATGGCTAGGCGTTTCGGCCGTAAAAAAAGTTGAGATTTGATGACCCTGGAAGGTTCCCTAAATTGTTTAGGGATAGTTATGTACGGCATAAATAGCGTAGATGACCTGAGAATTGTCTGCTCGATCGCACTTTAGCGAAAAATCCTTCGATACTTACCTAAAATCTGTTGTAATTCCGATGCTACCGGATTTGATATCAATCTGCGATTTTTTTACCTTATAGCCTCCACCAGTGTTTTTAAATCCGGCACTTCTAAATCAGGCTGGCCGCTGGCCGGCAGTGTCGCGCAAAATCCTGTTTTTTCGTGTCTGCGATTTACCAAAATATATCTCGTGACTTGACAGCAATTGTCTCAAGACTAGCACTATTCCCCTTTCCCCATCTCTCAGAGTGCCGTAGCAGTCAAAACTCACTACTGAAAATTGATTAAATTCAAGCATAGTTAGCTCCGAGTTTAGGGTTGATATTCCGCAAAAATATCTATTTTGCCCACAATGTTTTGATTAAATTGAGCCAATTCTTCGGCAGGAATCCAATATTCTTGGTGAATCGAACTGCCCACATTTTGAACTGGATATTTTTTTAAGAATTCAGTCGCCACCCGAAAGCGCGTGACATAGCCGAAATATCCCGATGCTGCATCTCTTGTATTCCAATCTCTCGCGATTTGTATGGCATAGGCTTTGTGAAGTACGGGATAAAAAGTAGGCTGAAAGGATAAGCGTGGCGGAAATGCCAGAAAATCGCTTTCTTTAATCAGTTCCATTTCTTTTTTGCCGACGGCTCGGAACAGCGTTACTGTCTCTTGATCTGATATATTGATATTTTTAAACCAAGCTTTCCAACCGTCCCAATTGTGAACTATTTTCGCCAATTCAGCGTAACCGGCGGCGCGGGGATGGGAAACGTCATTTTCGGTAAGTTCTTTATGCCAAATTTCCGAGTTTTGCAGCGGGGTGCAAACATCTAAATAAGGCACATTTAACTCGTTGCAAACTTGGGCAAACTGTTCGGATAAGTTGGCAATCCGGCTTGTGCGATCGCTATCGATAACTGGCGGTGGCCCTACCATTAATACTGGAAATATTTCTTGGGCTGATGTGAGAATACAGCGAGCATTTTCAATTGATTTTTCAACTTCTATGCGATTTTTTTCGTTTTCTCGGTAAGTGTCGTTGACGCCAAAGGAAAATACTATTCTGCCATCGCCGTAGTGAGGTAAGCGGCGAGAAACTTCGTTGAACCAACGAGTTTCTATATCGGCACTGGTTTCTCCCCTGATTCCTAAATTGTAGTAGGTAATATCGTGTCCTTGTCCGCAAGCGGCCGCGCAAATCCGTCCTGTCCAACCGAGACATTTGGGATCGCAAGTACCGTTTACAAAAGAATCGCCGATAAAACAAATACGCATATTATGTGTGGGAATTGGGAATTGGGAATTGGGAATTAGGAAGTGGGAATTGGAAATAGGGAACTGTTGACTGTTGACTGTTGACTGTTAACGGATCATTGATGACAACTAACAACTGAAAACTGCCAACTGCCAACAGACAACTGACTTTAATTCTTGCCGATGACGGACAATCCCTCTACAATTAGAGACGGTGTTTGGCAAGAACCGTTCCACTCGGAGTCTCCTCCCAATTCTACCAATTGTTTGAGGACGTTGTAGACATTGCCAGCTACCATTGTGTCTTTGATTCTGCCGACTATTTGACCTTTTTTGACTCGGTAGCCCAGATCGACATTAATTGAAAAATCGCCGGAAATTCCAGCACTGCCACCAAGCATTTGATCGACTACAATTCCGTCGTCTAATTTAGCGATTAAATCGATTAGCGAAAGCGAACCTGGCTTAATCAAAATATTGAACAAACTCGGCGTCGGATAGCTGCCTAAACCAGGGCGAAATCCGTTGCCGGTGGTGCCACTGCCCAAGGCTCGACCGGTGGTGCGATCGGTATAAAATAGCTGCAACACTCCGCTGTTGATAAAGACGATCGCCCGAGTGGGAGTGCCTTCGTCGTCAAACGGACAGCTATAGGGCCCGATATCCGGCTGCTGCGAGAGGGTGACAAGCGGCGATGTCACTTGTTGGCCTAATCGATCGTTCCAAGGCGAAGCGCCTTCGAGTACCTGTTTGCCGTTCAACGCCGCACAGACAGTCCCCCACAGCAAATCGGCTGCTTTGGCTGTAAATAGCACCGGCACGCGGCCCGTGGCGGGAGCAACATTATCTTTTGCCCATTCTAAACGCTGCAAAACCCGCTTGGCGCTCGTGTTTAAGTCGAGGGTGCCACGTTCGGTTTCGCCTTCCCAAATGTTGAGGAAATCTTCTCCCCGCACTAATTCTGCTGACAAGTAACCGCTGAGGGTGGTGTCGGTGTGACTCGAATCCAAGCCTCTGGTGTTCACCAAGCGGGTGCTTTCGATTTCGCAGTCGAGTTCGGCGGTGCAGAGGCTTTCGGGATAAGCTTCGCGGACGATCGCGATCGCCTCTTTGCCCCAGTTTACTAGCTGTTCGGCCGGCACCGACACTCCGCGATCGGGATAAACAACTTTCTCACCGGTGCCGAGTTCGATGGTTTCCGGTTCGTTAAGTTGCGAAAGCGCGATCGCCCTGTCCACCAAAATTTGCAGTTCCACGGGCCCGTAGGCCACCGCCAAACCCGGCCGCCCATCCCGCCACAGCCGCAGTGCAATGCCTTCTGCTTGGGCAGTTTCTAGCTGTTTGAGGCGGTTTGCTTCAAAAAAGACCGGCCGTGAGAGCGATTGCGATTCCAATACCTCAGCAGCTTCTGCACCTGCTTTGGTGGCTAGTTCTAACAGTTGTTCTGCTGATTGGTGATTGGTCATTGTTGTCGGTGGTTGGTAATTAGTCAGTTGGCAGTTGGCAGTTGGCAGTTGTCAGTTGGCAGTTGGCAGTTGGCAGTTGGCAGTTGGCAGTTGGCAGTTGGCAGTTGGCAGTTGGCAGTTGGCATTAGTTATAGCCTTTCTCAGTAACATGAGATGCTCGTAGAGCATAGGCCTCGCGGGTCTGGGACTGAAAAGCATACCTCAATTATTTGAGAACCGCTATATGAGTTATTCGTTATTAGTCAATCTAGCTGTTAACTCTAGACTAAATAACGGTAGATTATTAACTGCTACTAACAACTGACAACTGCCAACTGACAACTGCCAACTAACAACTGACTACTAACAACTGACTGATGACTAATGACTGATGACTAAATAGTTAGTTCGTGCAGCAGCCAAAATCCTGCAAAAGATTCCGATTCGGGATTCGACTGAATTGCTAAAAAATGTACTTTTTTTGCTTGGTTTTTAGCTGCTTCAAATCCTTTCGCTTCTCTCTCAGTTGCTGCGTCTCTGAGATTAGCTAAAATCCAGCGATCGTTAGCTCCCGTATCTAATACCAGCCTAGCAGGTGGGCCGCTCTCAAATTTTAGGAAAGCCAACTCCAATCCCGACATCCAACCTGCCAGGGCTGTGGCTCTCGACGAGTAGATAATTAGTCCCGGAATTTGCGTTTCTGGGGCGAGGCGTGTCATCGGCAGTCCAAAAGCTTCGCCAAATCCGATATCCCACTCGGACATTTCGTCAAAAGCTGCGATCGGCAAACTCACAAACGCCCATTTTTCCCCGATTAAAGCATCCGGCAGCGCAACTGGCGTTTCTGGTACAAATTGAACGCTCGGGTTCACGACCGGTTGATAGCCCGGTTCGGCGGGATAAACGTCTTGCATCCGTTCTTCCAGCCACAGGCTAAGGGCCAGGGTGCGGCGGCTGCAGGCGGCGGGAATGTCCAAGTCATCGCAGGCTTTAGTAATCATGTTCGCCATTTGGCGGCGGAAAAAGCGGATTTTTTCGGGGCGTTTCGGTGCTGCGGCGATCGCATCTTTAATAGCACCCGCCAGCCACAGGGAATTTACGGTAGAACTGGAGCAGAATTGCGAGTAGCGAAACAGAGATTCGGCCTTGTCGCCTACATTCAGCGGGCTTTCGCAGATCAACACTTCCCATTTTTTTTTCTCTCGCTCGTCTATGATTGGACGGCTGTAAAAGTCGAGTTCCCAAATAGTAGCCATGCCGCGCTGTTTAAAATTAATCCTTTATCATGTTACCGGACAGCGGGCAAGTTTCTGATTCTGACAATTTAAGGCTGATTTTCAATCGCGGGCGATCGCACTTTCCCAAAGATGGGCACTCTCCCTAGCAGGTTCCTGTGTAATTTTTGGTAGCAGTGCACAACCGGAAGCATTAGCAACTCCTCGGAGAACTGTCGCGGAGCAATCTCAACACGCGATCGTTTGTTAAACTTGTGCAAGCCAGGGAAAACAAACAGTATAGCTTGATTCCATGAGACAAATCATTCTCGAAAAGATTGTTTCCACCTTACAACCTTTAGATTTTGTTCTCGCTTTGTGGCAAGGAGGTTCAGCAGCCCACGGATACACCGATGAGTGGTCAGACCTCGATATTGCGGTTGTGGTTGAAGATAACTGCGTGGAACAAACCTTTGATATTGTTGAAAAATCCCTCGCAGAAATTGCCGAAATCGAACTCAAATATCGAGTGCCCGAACCCGCTTGGCACGGTCAATCGCAGTGCTTCTGGCGGCTCAAAGAAACCCCGCCGTTTTTGCTAATTGATTTCGCCGTTTTTCGGCGCAGCAGCCGCAACGATTTCCTGGAAATAGAGAGACACGGAAAAGTGCCGATCGCCTTCGACAAAGTTAATCTAATTGTACCGCATCCTGTCGATATAAGCAAACATTTATCTACAATGCAGTCGAGATTCAACGACCTAAAAATCCGTTTCGATTTGCTGCAACCTCTGGTTAAAAAAGAGATTTATCGCGGACATTTAGTAGATGCGATCGGCAACTATCACAATTGGACGCTTCTACCCTTAGTCGAACTGTTGGGCATGATTTACCGTCCCCACAGATACGATTTTGAACTAAAATATTTCAGCCGAGACTTTCCGCCCGAAATAGTCGATCGCGTTGCACCCCTTTTCTGCATCGCCAACCTTGAAGATTTGGCAGCAAAACAGCAAATAGCTGAGGCTTTCTTTGCAGAAAGTTTACCGCTTGCAGAAGCTAATTTTTACTTTGATAACACCTTAACACTACCGCAATAGGCTCAAGGTTGCGTACCGAAAGCGATAATATAGTAGCATCAACCTTAAAGAGTAACATCCCGTGACAAAACTCAGCGTCAACATCAACAGAATCGCCCTCCTCAGAAACTCTCGAAACATCGGCATCCCCAGCGTTACTGAAGCCGCAAAAACAGTAATTGCCGCCGGAGCCCACGGCGTTACAGTCCATCCCCGCCCCGACGAAAGGCACATCAAAGCTGCGGATGTTTACGAATTAGCTAAAATGCTAACCGTTGAGTTCAACATCGAAGGAAATCCGTTTCAGCCGCCATTTATGGATATAGTTTGCGACGTAAAACCGGCTCAGTGTACCTTAGTCCCAGACGCTCCAGACGTGCTAACATCGGATAGCGGTTGGAATATTCCCGAAAATCGCGATCGGCTCTTACCAATCATTGAAAAATTAAAAGACAATGGTATCAGAGTCAGCTTGTTTATGGAGGCAGATGCTGCTCTCATGCCGCTAGCAAAAGAAGTTGGAGCAGACCGAGTAGAACTGTACACGGAACCCTACGCAACTGCTTTTCGCGAAGGTAGAGTAGAATTTGTTTTTCAACAATATGTCTTAGCAGCTCAAGCCGCTCAATCAGCAGGTTTGGGAGTGAATGCCGGACATGATTTAAATTTGCAAAACTTAGCTAAATTTTGCTCTATTCCTGATATACTCGAAGTATCAATTGGTCATGCTTTAATTGCGGAAGCGCTAGAAATGGGGTTGTCCAAAACAGTAGAAGCTTACCTAAAAATTCTGGCAGGTTCGTAATACAAATTAACCTTGTCTGGTAGGGCAAATTTGGCAGTGATAAACCCGTTTGTATCAGATAGTCTGACTAAATCTGCCCTAGGAAAATACAGGATCAAAACTTACGAAAACCCGGGTTGGACGTGCTACAAATATGGTAAGGTGCGGTTTGCAGCGCCCTACATAATTAGGCGATTGTCAAAAACGAAGTAATACGAGGGGCTGTAACCCCGTGGGGGTCTAGCAGTTGTCTAGTAGTAAGGCAGAGCCAGAATCCAAAACACCGCGTTTTTTGGGTGTGGGCATTTTTTTAACAAGATCCTGGGAAACAGCTTTAATTTTCCTCGACCCAATTACTAATATTCTCTGATGATATTATGCGTAGGTAGTATCATTGAAATGTCCGGAAAAACAGAGCCTACTACTTAGCTCCCGCACTGCCAATCTGCTACCATCAGGTTTTGTGCAAGTACGGGATATTTACGTGTATCCTCTATGCTGCTTTAGCCTCTGTGCGATCGCCAGATTTAATCCGGTGAAAACAGGCAAACACAAGTAACCATATACAACTCCTTACCCCCCCTCAGAAGTGCGACATGAAAAAACTAATTTTACTGACTGGAATGCTACTCATGATGACGGCAAAATCAGTATTTGCCAGCCCAGTAGCCCCCAAAATTGCGCCGAGCGAGCTGATGGCTGCCTCGGAAATTACAGAAACCCTTAACAAATCCGTTACCTCTGAATCAGTTTCAAACCTCGAACCAATCAAGCGAATGTCAACCTCGGAAATCCGAGAAACCATCAACCAACCCACCACCTATATTTTTGAAGGCATCAAAGGGCGAGAACTCACTCTCTCGCTGTGGGCGGGACAACTGACAGCCGAACTGTACAGTCCCAATGGTGAAAATATGGGGGTTATTGAAAAATCAGATAATCAGTGGATTGGCCAGTTGCCAGAGTCAGGTATCTACCGCGTGCGAGTTACCCCCAAAGGTGAAACCACCAGCTTCGTACTAGGACGCGACTTTAACGCCAAGTGGACTTATAGGCCCGATCGCGCAATTCCCATAGCATTCAAGGAAAAACAAGCCACAGTCAAACTCAAAATGTCCGGCTACCAAATCCAGCCTATCACGGTTCAAGGCAAGCAGGGACAGACAATTAGGGTCACAGCTAGCACCAAAAATCTAGATCTGGCGATCGAATCTCCGTCGGGACAACTCCTGGATCAAGGCGAAGGTCAAACTTTTGCTCAACTCCCCGAGTCCGGCACTTACCGGGTAATCGTAGTTGCCAAGAGGCCGGTCAAGCCCTCAATCCGAGTTTCTGTGCAATAGCAAAGATTGCAGAAATACTCTTGAGGGCGATCGAATGTGCGCCCGCCAAAAAAACAGCTCGCCCGATTGGGGGGCTGTTTTTTTGCGTAAAATCAACCTTGGATCAGCGCCTCAAAACGTTCTTGTTTCCAAATGCAGCTTAAATCCGAGTCAGCTAAAGCTAGCTCTCGGTATAAATTAGGGATCAACTCCATAGCCCGCTGCAAATTGTCAAGGGCTAAATCAGCAAATCCCAGTAGAGCATAACAGCAAGCTTTATTGTAAAAAGCGTTAGCAAAATCAGGATTTATTTCTAAAACTGTTTCGTAGCAAGCAATCGCCTCAGAGTAGCAGCCTTTTCGCGCCAATTCCACACCCCGGTTGTACCAGATCAAATAATCCTCAAAGGGACGCTCAGATGTGGGAGTAAACTTGCCATTTCTCTGATTTAAACCTACTAATTTCTCCAAAGCTACTCTCCGTTCGCCCACAGCCTCGGCTCTGCCCGGTTGGAGAGCGATCGATCGGCTAAAACTAGCCACTGCTTGTTTGTAAAGTCCCATAGAGTTCGCAGCTATACCGCGATTGTACCAAGCCTTCGCATCGTCAGGCTTAAACTCGATCGCCCGCTCAAAACTGTTGAGTGCCTGATAGTAAAGCTTGAGTTCCAATAGGGCATTACCTCGGTTGTACCACGCCCAAGCAGCCTCCGGGTACAAATTTAAACAACGATCAAAACTCAGAACCGCCTTCTCGTAAAGCCCCATATCGATCAGCGTCAGTCCTCGGTTGTGCCAAATACTCGCCGCGCACGGACTGAACTCCAGAGCCCGGTCAAAACTATTGAGAGCCTCCAACCACTCGCCCAACTTTCCTAAAGCAATAGCCCGGTTGTGCCAGCCAAAGCTCGCATTCGGCTGCACCGCCAAGGCTTCATCAAAACTCTTCAGCGCCTCTAAGTGCCGTTCTAAATTCCCCAAAGCCATACCTCGGCCGAACCAAGCCTTATAATGATCTGATTGCAACTTCAAAGCTCTGTTAAAGTTCGCCAGAGCACCATGATCATCGTTAGCTTCGAGGTGGCGCGAACCCAGATGGTAATACCAAGCCGCTTCCAAGTTTTGGATTAAGTTCATAATATTTTGTATCTATCTTAGGGATGATTCTACATGAAACCATACCTGGAATAAAACTGTAATTCCACTAAAAATCTGAAAAATTTGATACAGGGGGATCGCCCGTACACACTGCCCGTAACAACCTCAACAATTTGCGGTCAAAACTAACTATTTTCCTCTAGTAAAAAGCTCTTTTACCTAACCGCACTCATCGTTTTTTAGAGCTGCTGCGAATCTTAACTCTGCTTGACATCTCCC
Organism: Microcoleus sp. D3_18_C4; assembly: GCF_036702355.1. NCBI lineage: Bacteria > Bacillati > Cyanobacteriota > Cyanophyceae > Oscillatoriales > Microcoleaceae > Microcoleus > Microcoleus sp. D3_18_C4. The sequence goes on along the minus strand of NZ_JAUBTF010000006.1, from coordinate 15,231 downwards.
CAGCCCTAAAGGGACGGGGATTCATAAGACCATAATTTAAGTCTTACAGGTGCTGACAAGTCACCTCTACCAACTCCACTAAGATCAATTCCAAGTATTGTTGCTACTTTCCGACCAATATTTGCACAGCCATTGCAGTCTGCATTAATTAGCCACCCCTTCGCTGTCCGATATAATCCACGTTTTACTCTTGTTCCAGAAGCTTTCCACCACTCGGGTTTTTCGCCGACTTTAGGCAGTTCGTCACCATCGAGAAATGAAGTTTTTGAAGTATATGATTCTTCGGTTTCGACGAATTTGATTCCGTACTGTTCGCACAGTTGAGCTATTCTATCTTTTAACCTACTCGTGGGAATCTGAACAAATTTTTGATTGGTCTTTGTACCCATATTTATCAAATCTTTCTGATTCGTGTTCCATCCAAATATGACTGTACCTATCTGGGATGATACACAATGATTGATGACTTTACGAGCAGCTTTATTAACTGCATCCCGCATTGTTCTATTTCTGTTTTCGGTCAGCCGTTCCAGTCTTTTCGACCAGAATCCATTATCTTTTCCCGACATCAAGGTTGCCACTCGTTTGTTATAGCCTTGGTTGATGGACTTGAGATGCCTTCCGTCTACGATGAATGAAGTTCCAATATTGCTAACACAAGTTATCCAGTTGTCCATCCCATGATCTATCATCAATACAGAATCAACGGTAACAGAGGATTGGACAGCTTCTTTTTGGTAAACCAATTCCAGATAGAAACATCCATTTCTAGGCAAGAGCCTATACTCTCGAATAGAAGAATGTTCTAAGTTAGATGGCATGGTTAGATAGAACGCATCTATGCCAAACCAAGCTTTAATTTGCTTCCCTAAAGGAAATCGTAACATTCCATCTTTTAATTTGACCGATCTACCTGTAAATGTCACCAGCGCTAATCCGCCTTGTCTGTATCCAGGAAGTCTTGGATGTTGCGTCACTGTCCCTTCTTTAACTCCAGCCAGTAAGCCTACATAGGAATTGAAAGATTCAGCCACGCTACTCAATATCTGCTGTGCGGTATCTGAATAAAAAGCTTTGTAATGAATGTTCCGATTGTCCGTTCCTAGAACTTTATGCAGCTTGGCTTTACTCGGTATCCTTCCCGTTTTGAAGAATAGTTGTCGGGCATAATAAGTTCCACAATTAATTAACTTTGAGGCTTCACTGCACAAAAACTCTAAGATTGCTTTCAAGTCTTTGTCTGGACTAATTAGATTTTGCTGGCATCCATACACTCTGTTTTCCTCCTGGGTTTATATTAGCATAGTATTCTTGATTAAAGATTCAAGTATGCCTACAAAACCACCAATCAAAAAATATGGTCGGCGGTTGAAACCGCTACCGACTTCCTCCCCATGTCTAAAGCCAGGGGCTTCCGTCTCGTTCTTCGGTGAATCACGCAACTCTTACCACCGCATCCCGAATTAGGTTTGCAGTTACACAAAGAGTCCTAGGGCGCCCCAAGTCTAACTGCAAATCTCCTAGTGCTAATAGCTTCTACTTCTGCTTGCCCAATTTAAGCAACCACAACTGCTGTTTTAGCATTCTCACTCAACAGCAACTGACCTGTTGCATCAATACTAAAATCTTTCCCCAGCACAAAACCCTGGCCCATCAACCGCTGGCAAACAACCAGCGCAGTAATTCGGCGAATTTCTTCCATCACGTCAGCAGGAATCAAATAACTCAAACTCCAGATCACGGACTCGCAGTCATACCAAATCAAACGCTCAATACTGACAATCATCAAAGCAGCTACACTGTCAACAGACAGCCGCCCTCTGAGATCCGCAATCAAATCTTTACCAATTAAGCTATTGCGAGTCATCATCGCTCTAGCCATCTTCCCAATTTCTTGTTCGAGTTCTAAATGATTCATGCTTGGCACTGGCTTTTATTTTTTTAAAGCACTAATCAGAGTAAAAATAGTAGCCGCTACCAGGCTCTGCCCTAGCGTAGCTGACGCAGGCTCTACCGCAACTCTTTTAACAAAGTATACCTAAAGAAAGATCTAAAATGTATCTAAAGACAGATACAAAAATATATTTTATTAAAAAAATTAGGTTTCCTAATCCCCACAACAGTTTTTACGAGAAGTAATTTGAGTATTTATGCTCGATGGGGCAGGGAGTCAAGTCGATCACTTTTAGATTTTAGATTTTAGATTTTAGATTGGTAAATTCGATACATACTTAATAAAGTAGTTACTTCGGAGAAAAAACAGCAATGGCTGCAAACCAGGCAGACATCGATATTGCCCCCTTGATCGACTACGGCCTGATCGACCCCACTGCTACGCCAGAGCAAGTAGAACACTGTTGCCAACAAGCAGAGAGATTTGGCTTTGTCACAGTTTGCGTGTATCCCGCCTACGTCAGACAAGCAGTTGAGCTGCTGCACGGCAAACGTCCCAAAGTCTGTACAGTTATAGGTTTTCCCACCGGTGCTTCGACTTCAACGGTGAAAGTTTACGAAGCTCTAGAAGCAGCAGATAATGGAGCCGTAGAGTTAGATGTCTCTGTTAACTTAGGATTGTTGAAAGCTGGAAGAATCGACGAATTCCACCGGGAATTAGCCCAAATTTGCGAAGAAACCAATCTCACCATCAAAGCAATTATCGAAAGTTCGCTCCTTTCGGATGCCGAAAAACAATTAGCGGCTGAGATTTGTATGGAAGCCGGCGTCGCCTACATCAAAACCAACACTGGCTTTTTTGGCCCGGCGAAAGTTGACGATGTGCGACTGCTGAAGGAAGTTACGAAGGGAAGGATCGGGATTAAAGCGGCGGGCGGAATTCGTACTCATGAACAAGCTCTAGATTTGGTAGTAGCTGGGGCAACTCGTTTGGGGACTTCTCGCGGGCCTGAATTACTTCGCCAGCGGGATAATTTAGATAAAAGTCATTAGACAGTTGTCAGTTGACAGTGGGCAATTGTCATTAGTCATTAACTGGTTCCAAGCCTCGGCCTGGGAATCCATATTTAGAGGCTCTGCCTCGGCTGGGATTAGGAGGCAGAGCCTCTGGATCTGCGTTACCAGGCAGAGCTTGGTAACGAGTATCTAATAAAAGTTCTGCGTCGCGGACTGTTTTTGCTACTGTCCTTGTAAATCTAAAATCTAAAATCGAGTGACTCGAACTTACAAAGCAACTGGAATCAATCTTAAGAGTGCGCCGATGGGCGAATCCGATCGAGTGCTGACAGTTTTGACGCGGGAATTCGGCTTAATTCGAGCCGTAGCACCGGGTGTTCGCAAACAACGATCGACCATTGGCGGTAGAAGCGAATTATTTGTTGTCAACGAATTGCTAATTGCCAAAGGCCGATCGCTCGACAAAATTACCCAAGCCGACACGGTACAATCCCATCCGGGTTTGAGCCGCAACCTCGGAAAACTCTCCGCGGCGCAATATCTGGCCGAATTAGCGATCGCCAGCGCCCTTTCCGATGAGCCCCAAGAAGAACTTTTTTGGTTGCTGGGCGAACATTTGAGCCGTTTAGAGCGTTTGTCCGATCGCACAGAAATCCAATCCGCCGCCGTGCTTGTCGCCCACCTCAGCCACGGCATTTTTCACCTGCTAGCCTTAGCCGGCCTCGCGCCCCAAGTCCAAGTTTGCTGCGCCACCAGACAGCCGCTGATCCCAAATTTCACCGATCCGAACTGGCAAACCGGGTTTAGTATACCCTCTGGGGGAACCTTCAGCTTGTCCGAGCTAGCTAACCTAGAGGCAGAACTCTCTTCAGAAATCGGTAGCTTGTACAAATCCGCTTCCCGTTCCCGGCAAACAAATGGCAGCAAACACTTGACAAATTTCGAGATTAATGCTAAGGAATTAGCAGCGCTGCAACAGTTGGCTAGTCCAGAACTAGGAGAGGGGATTGCCGATCGAACAACTTGGGTATCAGTAGAAAATATTTTGCGACAATATGCCCAGTATCATTTAGGTTGCACGATTCGGTCGGGAAGCTCGATCGACACCTACCTAGAGAGTTTTGAGTTTTAAATTTTGAGTGTGGATTTAAATAGGTGAAGGGGCGATCGCACATCGCACCTCCAGCCGGGGGGATACCCGAACCTGTAGGCAATTTCAGGTAAATTCTCAAGGTTGTTGCGACATCAGATAATAGATAGAGATAAAGTTACGAGATTATTAATAAACTTAGGGGTTAACCACCTCAAATTCAAATTCCCATCCCCCCAACCTCAACCACCCCAGGCTATCCACCCCAAATTCTATGATGCGACTGTCTGATTCTGATTTGACAATATCTGTTTTAGCCGTAACCCACCACAAGATGGAAGAACGAGAAAATTTTCCAGAGTTTGACTCTTATCCCGTCTCCGCCGATCGACAATGGAGCAACGTCCCAGACCCAGAAATGGATAAATACCCCACAACTCCAGCACCAGACTGGAACAAGGGCAATAGCCCACAGCCCGAAGCAATCCCCCCGGTTCCCACACCAGAGCCAGCAGCAGAACTCTCCGAAGCAGTAGCCGAAATTCCCGAAAAACAAACGGGATTTCTGCCAGTGCTCAAAAACCCAAATTTTCTAGCATTGTGGAGTGGGCAAGTTTTCTCCCAACTAGCAGATAAAGTTTATCTCGTACTGACGATCGCCCTCGTAGCCAGCCGCTTTCAAGCGCCAGATCAAACCATCAGCAGGTGGGTATCGGCAATCATGATCGCCTTTACCATTCCCGCAGTGCTGTTCGGGGCCGCTGCAGGGGTGTATGTCGATCGCTGGTCGAAAAAAGCAGTGCTCGTCGCCACAAACCTGCTGCGGGGAGCCTTTGTGTTAACCTTGCCCGTGCTGCTGTGGCTCTCTGACGGGTGGGAACTTGGTCAACTGCCGCTCGGATTCTGCTTGCTGCTGCTAGTAACATTCCTAGTCTCGACTCTAACTCAATTTTTCGCCCCAGCAGAACAGTCAGTGATTCCCCTAATTGTGGAACGCCGCCACCTGCTATCAGCAAACTCCCTCTACACCACAACCATGATGGGGTCGGTGATTATTGGCTTCGCAGTCGGAGAACCCTTACTAGCTTTAGCCGACACCCTATTTTCCAACCTCGGCGGCGGACTCGGCATCGGCAAAGAATTAGTAGTAGGGGGAAGTTACGCCTTCGCCGGAGTGCTCTTGCTGTCGATGCAAACAGGCGAAAAAAACGAAGTCGAACACGAACCGCCGCACCCCTTAGCAGATTTGCGAGATGGGCTGCGTTACATCAACGATCAACCCAAAGTCCGCAATGCTTTAATTCAACTAATTATTCTATTTTCCATTTTTGCAGCCTTGGCAGTTCTAGCAGTTCGGCTGGCAGAAATCCTCCCCGGTATGAAAGCATCACAATTTGGCTTTTTGCTGGCGGCGGTGGGCGTTGGCATGGCTGCTGGGGCGACGACAGTCGGCTATCTCGGCCATAAATTTTCTCACTCTCAACTGAGTTTAATCGGCTCGATTGGCATGGCACTTGCTCTGATGGGCCTTTCTGCATTTACACACCATTTGTGGCTATCGGTGCTGTTCATTACCCTGTTGGGTTTATTTGCCTCATTGGTGGGAGTGCCGATGCAGACTACAATTCAAGCAGAAACTCCAGAAGAAATGCGGGGAAAAGTCTTCGGGCTGCAAAACAATGCCACTAATATCGCTTTGAGTTTACCGTTGGCTTTGGCCGGGGTAGCCGAAACATTTCTGGGTTTGCCGACAGTATTTTTGGCTTTAGCAGGATTAGCGATGGCTGGGGGTGTCTTAACCTGGTATATTTTCCGTAGCAGTAATAGCAAAGTCGATCGAATCTAAATAAATAACAAACTCTGATTTACTGGAATGCACATCGCTTGGCTAGGAAAAAAATCACCTTTTTGCGGTAACGTCACTTACTCCAGGGAAGTCACCAACGCACTATTAGACCGGGGATACCAGGTTAGTTTCCTGCACTTTGCCCAAGAGGCGGACTCACTGGACAGGAACAATACGGGGTGGAGCATGGCAAATGGTTCATGGGGAAAAGGAATTACTCAAACCTCATATACCACTTCGCTCTCGTCCGCCAGTTGCAACGAAGTCTCTTTACCCTGTCACTACAAATCGCAAATTTATACGATTCCCACTCTCAAGTCCCGCACAGTGCTGATGAAATCTCTGCGGCGGCTCAAACCCGATGTGGTTCACGCTTCCCTGACGCTTTCGCCTCTAGACTTTCTGCTGCCAGAAATTTGCCAAGAATTGAATTTGCCTCTGGTGGCGACTTTTCACCCGCCGTTCGATCGCAAATTGCGGAATTTGACATCAGGCACCCAACACCTGATGTATCAACTGTACGCTCCGTTTTTGGCGAACTACGACTCGACGATCGTATTTTCTCAGATTCAGCGGGATATATTGGTGAAGTTGGGAGTGCCACAGGAACGGGTGGCTGTGATTCCCAACGGCGTGGATGCTGTTAAATATTCTCCAGGGCCTTCGGGGTTGAAGTCGGAATTAAAGGCCGATCGAATTTTTGTTTACCAAGGCCGCATTGCCCAGGAGAAAAATGTCGAGTCGATGCTCAAGGCCTGGAAACACTGTAATTTTGGCCCTGGGAACGTATTGGCGATCGTAGGCGACGGGCCCCTAGCCGCCTCGCTGCAACTGTTTTACGGCGAAGATGATGGCATTGTGTGGCTCGGATTTGTTGCCGAGGAGGAACGCCGGATCGAAATTCTGCGGGGTGCAGACGTATTTATTTTGCCTTCTTTGGTGGAGGGACTGTCGCTGTCGCTGCTGGAAGCGATGGCCTGCGGTTTAGCTTGTTTGGCAACCGATGCCGGTGCTGACGGCGAGGCCTTGGAGGAAGGCGCGGGGATAGTTTTGAATACTCAGCGGGTACGAAGTCAGTTGCAAACCTTGCTGCCGCTGTTTTGCGATCATCCTGAGTTGGGAATGCTGCTTGGTCAAAAAGCACGCCAACGGGCGATGGAGCGATACACTCTCAGTCAGAATATTACTGAGTTGGAAAAGCTGTACTCAGAGGTTTTGCAAAAGCAGCGCGTACTAATTCGGGGTTTAGCATGAATGTTTTGATTGCTCGTTCCCAGGCTAGAGCCTGGGAACGCAGATCCGGAGGCTCTGCCTCCTCCTTTGCCCCAAGCCAGGCTCTTTTACTCGTTACCAGGCTGGAGCCTGGGAACCAGTTAAGGCAGAGCCTGGGAACCAGTTAACGGCACCTTTCGGCAAACGCCTGGGAACCAGTCATTCCTCCCCAATCTAAAATCCAAAATCGCTTACCCTCCCGGCCGCAAATAATCCAAAAGTCGATCGCCCGAATCGGCCCGAATCAAAGCAACCACAACATCCGGCAAACTTCCCAAACTCGGATAAACAAAATAACGCGGTTCCCACCGCGGCCCAAACTTATCTTTAAAACTGTGCAATCCCTTAAAATTATAAAACTTGCTCAAGTGTTCCGAAAGATAAATTAAAACCTTTTCCAACCGCCCACATTTCTCAGATTCTCCCACTCCCGCCAAAGCAGACAAACCCAAATCAAATTCTTGATATCCCAATTCTTGACAATGCTGCAACATCGAAGCAAACAAACACTCCATCGTGCCATTTTCCACCTCAGTGCGACGCCGCATTAAATCAACTCCAACTACCCCATCTCCCGCCGATATCATATTAGCAAAAGCACTAATTCTACCGTCGGGAGTGTGGAGTGCTACGGCGCGAGTTTCCCGCAAATATGCCTCGTCAAACCAACCCACCGAAAACTTTTTTTCCGCACCCTGAACTATTTGCAGCCACTCGTCGCTCACAAGTTTCATTTGCCGTATCAATTCGGAACTTAAAGGAGGTTCGTAAAATTCAATTTGATAACCAGCTTTTGTAAGTCGGTTGATAGCAGTTCTCAAGTTTTGATTGCTCTTGCCTTTGAGAGTAAAAGTTTTGAGATTGACAATAGCTTCTTCGCCAATTTGCACCACTCGAAAACCGAGAGTAGAATACATTTCTAGCTCCTGGGGCAAAGTTTGATAAAATGCTGGATACCAATCATTGCGATAGCAAAATTCTTGAAACCCTAGAATTGCTTCTTTGCGGTCTTCAACAGGCCCGATGGGGTCTCCCAAAGCGATCGCACCTCTACCTTTCGGCACGTAGGCGATCGTACTTTTTCCCGAAGGACTAAAATAATAAGATTTATCCTGAAGCAACGCCAGTCTTGCTAGGGTTGTCCGCCCATATTTTGCTACAACTTCTTGAGCTTTATTCCGTTCCGAAATACTTGCCGAATTTCGCAGCAGCACCGGCCGCAGAAGCATTAAAAGTGCGTAACCAAGCGTTACCGTACCTACAGCATAAATCGAATCCGCAAAAAAGTTAGCAAACCGAGTTTGCGGAACCAACCCCGCATTGTCCGCCGTAAAAAACATGGCAACAGTTTGGAATATAGCATCGTCCCAATCGAAATTAACCGCTTGTCCGTTAACTTGAAAACCCCCATCCAGAATATAAAAACCCGCCGTCCCGTAAGCCAGCGTAAACAGCAAAGCCCCCAGCAAAACCCGGATTCCTTGAGCAATTGAAGGGCGATCGGATTTAGCCGTAAACGTCTGTCGCATCACCAACAACTGAAACAGCAGCACCCCAGAAAGCAAGCTTTCTTCAACATCCAATCCCTTGACTAAATGAATTACAATAGAAACGATTAACAATCCCACCGTCAGCAACCAAGCAATCCGCTTGCGCCGCAACAAATTAGTGGCCAGAGTTAGCAGCATAAAGCCGATAACTGCTGCAAAAAAATGGCCGCCTGCACGCACGGGAAAAGGAAAAAACGGCTCCAACCAATTTCGGCGATCGGGTAAACTGGGAGTTACAGCAGACAGCAAGTTAATAACTCCTACCAATCCGGTTAAAAATGATGCAGTCCAGAGTCCAATCCTAGTTTTTTGGGGTAACACTGTTGACCTTTCTAATTTTTCTGTGTTGCCAGTGATATTTTAAACTGTTTTCCAACATAGCTCAAAGAATCGGCTAAATGCTTGTGCCAATAATTCCAACCGACATCCGGGCCAACAATCCCGTGTCCTCCGGGAAATTTGTTAAACTCGTTGGCTATACCCAAACTGTTTAATTGCTCGTGAAACTGTTGAGTGGAAATCAGAAATTGTTCGTCTGCTTCCCCCGCATCCAAATAAGCGCGCAACTGCTGTTTATCTTTAACAGGGAGTTTTTCCACTAAATATTTAGGACTGTTAGCCTTGCCGCTTTGATCTGTAAAATAACCGCTGTGGCTGAACAGAATATTAAAATTATTCAAGTAGCGCAAACCGATATTAAAAGCTCCCCAACCCCCGGAAGATTGTCCTCCCATTGCCCAGAATTTGGGGTCTTCCAGCGTTCTGTAGCGCGATTTTACGATGGACACTAACTCGGAGCCGATCGCACTTCCCACCTTACCGTTGGGCCCGTCAAAATACTGCGGGTCCCACAAAGGACTCGTACCCCGCTTGTCGTTCCCGTCAGGAGTAATTACAATTGATGGCGGCAATCTTTTGCTTTTATATAAATCGTGAAGCACAGAAGTAACAGCGGCTTTGTCCTGATAAGCGCGCGCGTCTCCGTGCCCGCCGTGCAGCAAAAAAATCACTGGATAGCGCTGTTTGAGATTATTTGCGTACCCAGGCGGCAAAATTAAGCCATAGGTGCGCTCTGAATTCATAGCTGCACTTTTATATGTTTTGAGTTCAAAATTTAAGTTGGCATCTACTACTACTTTCGGAGGGTCTAACTGAGGTGCCCCGGCAATAAAAACGTACCAGTATCCAGTCGCACCGAGGAGGATGATTGTACCCGTACCGATACCTAAAACTTTTCCCAGCCACTTAGGCATACTTTCAATCTCTCTTTTTGGTCGGCGATCGCAATCCGTACATTATATGCAAGTATATTGTAGAACTGTAGGTGAGGTCGATCGCACATTGTGCAGCATTCTCAGTAACGGGCAAGATGCCGGTTCCACAGTTAAACTGCAACGATACATTATTCAATTCTTTAATCTAAAATGGTATGACTTATCGAAATCCCGCTCCTACAGTTGATATTATCATCGAATTAGCCGATCGCCCCCATCGGCCGATCATACTCATCGAACGCCGCAATATTCCCTACGGCTGGGCAATTCCCGGCGGTTTTGTCGATTACGGGGAAGCGGTAGAAACGGCGGCAAAACGCGAAGCTTTAGAAGAAACAAGTTTGAATGTAGAATTAATTGAGCAGTTTTACGTTTATTCTGACCCAAATCGCGACGCCCGCGAACACACTATCAGTATTGTATTCTTGGCTTCTGCAACGGGCGAACCTCAAGCCGCCGATGATGCTAAAAGTTTACAATTTTTTGAATCTTGGCAGATTCCCCATCAATTATGTTTCGATCACGATCGCATTTTGCGCGATTATTGGCGTTACCGTCATTATGGATTGCGTCCGCGTTTGTAGGAGGGGAGTTTTTGTTTCGTTCATCTCACATATTGCACCAATGTCAGGAACAGGCAAGATGCCTGTTCCACAAAAAAAACTCAATGTTCTTGTGGAACGGGCTTCTAGCCCGTTAAGCGAGAATGTTGCAGCATCTGAGTTCATTAAACTAAATTCTATGGCAATCTTGACAATATTAGGCGGAGGTGCTTGGGGTTCGGCCTTGGCAAATCTGGGAGGCAAAAAAGGCGATCGAGTTAATTTGTGGTCGCGCCGCAGTTCTGTTAATCTAGAGTCTGTGATAACGGGTGCGGATGTTGTTGTTTCGGCAGTTTCGATGAAAGGAGTGGGAGCAACAGTCGATCGACTGCTTGCATTAGACTTAAGCCCCAGTACAATTATAGTTACCGTCACCAAAGGTTTAGACCCCGCCAGTACGCGCACTCCATCTCAAATTTGGCAAAATGCGTTTCCTAATAATTCAATTGTGGTACTTTCTGGCCCTAATCTTTCCGAGGAAATTCAGCAGGGATTGCCGGCTGCAACGGTAGCGGCGAGTTCGGATTTAGCAGCGGCCAAGCAAGTGCAAAATATTTACAGTTCCGATATTTTTCGGGTTTATGTGAATGAAGACCCGCTGGGGACTGAGTTAGGTGGAACTTTGAAAAATGTATTTGCGATCGCCGCTGGTGTTTGCGACGGTTTACAATTAGGAACTAATGCTAAATCTGCTTTGCTGACTCGCGCTTTACCGGAAATGATTCGGGTGGGAGTTCGTTTGGGAGCTCGCGCCGAAACTTTTTACGGTTTGTCTGGTTTGGGAGATTTGCTCGCTACTTGCAACAGTCCTTTATCGCGCAATTATCGGGTTGGTTTCGGATTGGCTGAAGGCAAATCTTTAGAGCAAATTTTGCAGGAATTGCAGAGCACTGCTGAGGGTGTTAATACTACTAATGTGTTGATTGATTTGGCTAATCAACGCGGCATTGAAGTTCCTGTTTCTCGTCAAGTTTATCGCTTATTAAATAGTGAAATTACTGCCGAGCAAGCTGTTTTATCGTTGATGGAACGAGCTTTGAAACCTGAGATTTTATAGCCTGTACCACTAGATAGGTAAGGAATTAAGCAAAGCCTAATTCCCTACCCCTAGCTGAAGTTTCAAGAAGTGGTGTCACCAGTTGCTAGTTATGAATTAAGAGTTCTCAGAAACATTGGTTGAGCGGTCAGATTGATGTTTCCATCGCTCGGTAGATACAGAGTTTAAGGAATTGAAGATGAGTTGTCAATCCCAAACTCTTTACTGATCGCTGCTACTACTTAAGTCATAACTTATAACTGATAGCTTGCAGAGCTAGTTGCACCAGCTTTACATCTTGCCGTGCTGCATTACCTGTTGAAGGTGCTGCCGAATTTCCTGCGCGTGCTCCATGTCAGCTTGCTGCAATTTTTGAAACAGTTCAGCACAAGGCTGAGAACCCATTTCCTGAGCATCTTTCATGTAAGTTTCGTAGGCTTTCAAAGCTTCAGACTTGTTGTGCAAAACTGTTAACAAATCGTACTCGAGGTTGCTGATGACTGTACTACCGTTAGTGCTCATAAACTTACCCTCTGCTAGGATTTGTGCCAATTTTGACCGATCCGGGGATGACTGTTCATCTATCTAGAAGGGTAGATAATTTTTACTTTCCACCGTAATAAAACGCAACTTCTTTATCTTTCAGCGGTGCGAAGTCAGCAGCAACGAGCATTTTATCGAGCTCGTTTTGAGGCAGATGTTTGACACCGATTCGGACAATGCGCGATCGCATGGTATTTGACACGCCACTGCGCTGTCTGTCGGCTTCTAATCCCATCACTTGCTTGTAGAGGTCTAATTTTGCTTGCGGAATCGGAGTACCGTCAAAGTCGATTCCAGAGGCGATCGCAACATCGATCGCATCTGCACCAGTTGTAGATTGAGCCGCTGAGTTTGTTTCTGAAGACATTGTGCTATTAAATCGAAGTTTGTTGTGGAAGCATTTTATCAGATCACCTTTTACTTTGGTCAAATTTGTCAATATTAATATTTTGCGTTTGCATGAATATTTGACGTTTGCCAGAAAGTCCGCCGGGGTTTTAACCCCCGTCTCACAGAGCAAGTCCACTGAAGTGGACTAAAGATAAAAATAAAAAATGCTTTCCAGTCGTTTTTTGAGGACTCTTGCTATTAGACACTGGTTTAAACTCCTGGCGGACTTTCGGACTGACAAACTAACAAAGTGGCGGACTTAATTACACAGAAAAAAACCGATAGATTTCGCTCAAATCTACATTGCCACCACTGACAATCACGCCAATCCTCGCATTTTCAGCCTGCACCACACCTGACAACAAAGCCGCCGCTGCTAACACTCCCGTCGGTTCAACAACTATCTTCATGCGTTCCCACATAAAAAACATTGTCTGGCGAATTGCGTCTTCGGAAACTGTTGCCATATCATCAACGTAATGCAGCACCAAAGGAAAGGTTAATTTTCCTAAAGATGGCGTGCGCGCACCATCAGCAATCGTATCCGGGTTAGTAACAGTTTGTAGCATTTTCGTGCGGAACGATCGCGCCGCATCGTCTGCTTGCTCAGGTTCTACCCCGATTACTTTACACTGCGGAGACAAAGTTTTTGCGGAGATCGCGCATCCCGACAGCAAACCCCCGCCGCCACAGCAAACCAGCAGCAAATCCAACTCCCCAACTTCTGCGATTAATTCCAGCGCCGCCGTACCTTGTCCCGCAATCACCCACGGATGATCGTAAGGAGGAATAATTGTTAAGTGTCGTTCTGCGCCAATTTTAGCGGTTAAGTCTTCGCGGGAAACTTGAGTGCGATCGTACAAAATAATCTCTGCACCGTAGCCGCGAGTCGCCTCTTGCTTGACTTTGGGCGCATCTGCCGGCATAACAACAGTAGCAGGAATTTGTAATAACTGAGCGGAAAGGGCGATCGCCTGCGCGTGATTTCCCGAAGAAAAAGTCAGCACTCCCCGCTGTTTTTCGGCTTCAGATAGCTGCATCAAAGCATTGCAAGCACCCCGAAATTTAAACGAACCCGTGCGCTGAAAGTTCTCGCACTTGAAAAATACCCGAGAATTTGTGCGTTTGTTGAAAGTTTCCGAAGTCAGCACCGGCGTCTTGAAAGCTTTGCCCTGCAATCGATTTGCCGCCGCCTCCACATCGGCGAAACTGACTGACAAGGAATTTTGGGCAAAGTCGGCACTCATAGATTTTAGATTTGGGCGATCGAGGACTCTATTTGTAGGGGGGCATTGCCCGCTTCACTTCTACCATTAAACTATAAATTTTTATCATAAGCTTATTAATAATTATCATTAGCGGTTGCGGTTAATGGTTAAAAAAGCTGTTGACTAAAACCAAAGTTATGACCATTTACTATCAAAAAGTAAAGGGGCATTTGTACTTGCACAGGAGAAGGATTAATGAATACAAATTTAACCATCACCCGATTAATTGTAGGGAAACGCCACGGCGCAGTGTCCTTATTTTTCGTAATATCTGAAATGTTGCACCATTCTCACTAAGCTTTTTATGAACAGGCTTTCCGGCCTGTTCCACAAAGAGTGAATTTTCTTGTGGAACAGGCCGGAAAGCCTGTTAAGCGAGAATGGTGCAAGATCTTTGGCATCGGAATTATTCATCTCTCTCTTCCCTTTCTCTTTATCCTCTGTGTCCTCTGCGGTTTAATCATTCCGATACAACCGGAATCGACATAACGGGTAAAATAAACCGGATTGGATGGTGAAATTGCCCTCGCGAGTGCGATCGACTCCTACCACCGACAACAACGCAAAAGAGGACACGGCGATGCCATTTCCCTACCCAAAAAATAGCGACTAAATTGTTTAACAATTACAAAAAAAAGGACACAGTATTACTATGTCCTTACCTCTGTATTGTAGGGACACAGCCATGCTGTGTCCCTAACCGTACCGATATCCCAATTAGGATTCTTGCCGTTTAGAACAAGAACAATTCAGAATTACCGGTCGGTCCCAAATTGACATCGACAGTGGCAAACAAACTGTTACCACCAACCGTAGAACCGTTGCTATCGTAATACAGTTTAGTAGACAAACCGTCGTAGATAGCCATGATGGACGGCCCGGTTAAAGTTGCTTCAAACACAGTTACATCAGACACTGTGCTGCTGTAAGCGTAGAAACTCGAAGCCAAAGGCCCAGATCCGGTCGTAAACGCTGCAAACCCAGTGCTGTCGAGGTTAATTACATCATCAGCAATGCTGTAATTGGTAATTACATCCCCGCCGCCAGCAGTAGTTCCGCTGAACACAAACACATCCAAACCAGCACCGCCGTTGAGAACATTGGTTCCCACACCACCTATTAAAGTGTCATTCCCGATGCCGCCGTTGAGAGTATCGCTACCGCCACCGCCGAAGAGGCTGTCATTACCATCGTCGCCGGAAATGCTGTCGTTACCCAAACCGCCGTCGAAAATGTCCGCACCGCTGCCGCCGCTGAAGATGTCAGCAAACTCAGTACCAGTGACGCTGTTAGCACTCGCATCTCCGGTAAATAAGACAGGAGAGGTGAAGTTGTAACCGCCAGCACCAGAACCGAAATTGTTAAAGGCGGTTGGGAAAGTGTTCCCAGCAGCACTTAAATCGGCAACGCTACCTGAGCTAGTAGTAGTACCACTGGCAGAAGGTGCGAT